>NZ_CALIND010000101.1:0-3853 GCF_938045175.1 uncultured Tepidimonas sp. | reverse complement strand
CACTGGAGCGCGACCCCCAGCTGCTGCAGGCGTTGCAGCAATCGGTCACGATCGGTGTCACCGAGTGGCTGCGCAACCCGTCGGCATTCGCAGCCCTGCGCGTGGCCTGGCGCGAATACATCCGCCAGCGCGCTGCTGCCGGCGCCACCAAGTTGCGCTTGTGGTCCGTGGGGTGCTCCAGCGGCGAAGAGGTCTATGGCCTGGCCATGCTCACCGACGAGCTGCTGCGCGAGCTCGATCTGACGCTGGACTGGATGGTGCTGGGAACCGACGTGAACGCCGCCGCGCTGGACCAAGCCCGCAGCGGCGTTTTCGACGAGGCCAGTGCCCAGCACCTGCCCGCGGCGTGGCGTGAGCGCCACTTCAGCCGCATCGGCCACACGCTGCGGGTCAACCAAGAACTGCGCCGTCACTGCCTCTTTGCCCGTCACGACGTGCTGCAAGACCTGCCCTTTTTGCGCATGGATCTGGTGGCGTGCCGCAACGTCCTGATCTATCTGAAGGGCGCCGCCAAGGACGAGGTGCTGCGGCGCCTCCACCACGCGCTGCTGCCCGACGGCCTGCTGATGCTGGGCCGCTCCGAGGCACTGACGGCAGCGACGCGCTCGCTGTTTGCGTCGGTCTCGATCCAGGAACACGTGTGGCGCAAACGGGGCGACGGCGGCACCGCGCCGCCGTCGCCACCGGCGCGGGCGCGCCGGGCCGCCAGCCGCGCGCCCGAGGCCAGCGGGCGCACGGTGCTGCCGCAACTGCGCCCCGTCGATCGGCTTGAAGGCGATTTGCGTGAACGGCTGCTGCAGCATCTGGTGCAGCGCCACGCGCCCCCCACGGTGCTGACCGACCGTGACGGGCACCCACTGCACGTGGTCGGCACCATGGACGCACTGATGCACTGGCCAGCGGGCCCGACGATCGAGCTGACCCTTGCCAACCTGGTGCCTGCCGCGTGGCGGCGCGACGTCATGCTCGCGCAGCACCGCCTGCTCGAAGGGCAGGAGGCGTCGCTGCGCATCCCCCTGCCGCCCTTGCCGGAACAGCCGACACGTGTGCTCGAAGGCACGCACCTGCAGGTGGGCGGCGCCAGCTATCTGATCGTCAGTTTCAGCCCCCTGCGCAGCGACGACGGCAACGCCGCGGTGGCAACGCTGGGCCCGAACGAAGCCCAGCGCCTGCAGCAAGAGCGGCTCGAGTCGCTGGTCGATGCCCTGGAGCATAGCCAGCGTCAGTTGCAGCAACTCAACGAGGCCCTCAGCGTCACCACCGAAGAGTTGGAAGCCGCCAACGAGGAACTGGAGGCGTCGAACGAGGAGCTTGAAGCCTCCAATGAGGAGCTGCGCACACTCAATGAAGAACTCGACCGCTCGCTGCGCGAACAGCAGCAACTCAACGAGTTGCTGCACGCGGTGCAAGAGAGTGCCGGCACCGCCTTGCTGGTGCTGGACCACGAGCGCCGCCTGCTGCGCTTCAACCAGGCCGCCGCGGATCTGCTGGGCCTGCGCGAGTCGCAACTGGGAATGTCCTGGCAATTCGACGAGCGGCGCTTCGCCTGGCCGCCGGAGCTGGTCGCCCACGTCATGCAGGCACGACCGGGCCCCTGGCACGGTGGCCTGGAGCTGCCACAGTCGCGGCTGTGGCTACAGGCCACGCCCTGGCACACGCACGACGAGCGCACGGGCTACGTGATCGCCCTGACCGACCTGACGGCGCTGCGCCACGCCGAACAAGCCCGGCTGGAGCTGCAAGCGCGCCTGAGCGCCCTGACCGACGCCCTGCATGAGGCCGTGCTGCTGCACGACCCCGGCCGCGGGCGCTTGGTGTACGCGTCGCACCGGCTCCTGGAGTGGCTGCCCGCGCCACTGGCGCCTGCGGACAATCTGGCGAGCCTGATCGAGGCCATCGACCCCGCCGACCAGGGGCGCGTGCTGGCCTGCTGGCACGACGAGCGCAAGAACGAGTGGACACAGCGCTACCGGCTGCGCACCCCCGACGGGCAGTGGCGGCACGTACAAGAGCGGGCGTCGCGTGTCAGCCTCGACCCGGCGGGGCCACGCCTGGTGGCGGCGTCGCTGCTGGACGTGACCGACATGGTGGCGCTGGAGGCCCGCGAACACGAGGCGCGAGCACGCCTGCAGGCGGTTTGGGACAACCCCAGTATCGGCGTCGTCGTCTGCGACCCCCAAGGAACGATCGCCGAATGCAACCGTGCCCTGGCCATCCGCCTGGCAGCCGACGACACCCTGCTGCGCGGGTCCCGCTGGCTGGACTGGATCCATCCCGACGACCGCGACGCCATCCAGCAGCAATGGCAGGCGTTGCTGGCCGGGCACACACCCATGGCGCTGGAGCAGCGGCTCCAGGGCCGCGACGGCTCGTTGCGCTGGACGCGTCAATACCTGTCGCTGGCCCGCCACCCCCAACCACCGGGCGACTTGGTGGTCGTGTTACTGGAAAACATCGAAGAAGCCAAGGCACGCGAGCAAACGATCTTTCGCCAAGCCAACTTCGACGCGCTCACGGGCCTGCCCAACCGCAACCTGTACCGTGACCGGCTGGAGCAGGCTCTGCTGCGCGCGCAACGCGAATCGCGTCCGGTTTACGTGCTGTTTCTGGATCTCGACGGTTTCAAGGAGGTCAACGACATCCATGGCCACGATCTGGGTGACGAGGTGCTCATCGAGGCGGCAGGGCGCATCCGGCGCGCCATGCGCACCAACGACACCGTGGCGCGCTTCGGCGGTGACGAGTTCGTGGCGCTGATCGAGGGGGCCGAGTCGCCACTAGTCGTCGAGCGCGTCGCGGACGCCCTGCTGAGCGCGCTGCGCCAGCCGTTCCACGCGCGTGGCAATGCGCTGCGCTTGAGCGCGAGCATTGGCATCGCGGCCTACCCCAGCGACGGCGAAACGGTCGACGAGCTGCTGCGCATGGCCGACACGGCGATGTACTCGGCCAAGAATGGCGGGCGCGACCGCATGCGTTTTTATTCGCCACAGATGGAAAGCCGGGCGCGGCACGTCGCGGCGCTGAAAGCCGGGCTGGAGCGTGCCCTGGCGCAAGGGGAGTTCGAGTTGCACCTGCAACCCGTGATCGCCCTGCCCGAGGAGCGTGTGCGCGGGGCCGAGGTGCTGCTGCGCTGGCGCGATCCGCAGCGCGGCTTCGTGTCACCGGCAGAATTCGTCCCCGTCGCCGAGGCCAGCGGTCAGATCCGCCGCATCGGCGCCTGGGCGCTGCGCGAGGGGGCTCGCCTGGCCACCGAGGCCGGACGGCGCTGGGGCACCGGGTTTCGACTCGCGATCAATGTTTCGGCGTCGCAGTTTGGCGACCCGGCGCTGCACGACTGGCTCGACGAGCACCGCGCAGCGCTGCCTCATCTGACGATCGAGGTAACCGAATCGGTCTGGATGGCCGACAGCCCGTCGAGCCTGGGCTGGCTGCAGCGCGTGCGCGAGGGTGGCGCCTGGGTCGCGCTGGACGACTTTGGCACCGGGTATTCGAGCCTGGCCTATCTGCTGCGCACGCCGGTGGACGAGCTCAAGGTCGACAAACGCTTCACCGACCACGTCGGCACGGGCGGGCCGAGCGAGCGCATCGTGACCGCGGTGCTGGAAATCGCCGAGGCGCTGCACGCACGCGTCGTCGTCGAGGGCGTGGAGACGGCTACCCAGTTGGCATTCCTGCGGCCGCACGCGCCGCTGGATGTCCAAGGCTTTTACTATGTGTCAGGTCCCGGACGATTGCATTGATCCGCGACGTCGTGCATTATTCATAGGTCGCGAGACGATGCGTGAGCTGATCGAGGAGCTACGGAGGCAAAAGTCATGATGGTTCGACTGCACAAGAACGCCACCACGACCCC
>NZ_CALIND010000100.1:0-34105 GCF_938045175.1 uncultured Tepidimonas sp. | reverse complement strand
TATCGACATCCGCTTCCGTATAGCCACAGATGGCCGAGTATTCCGCCGAGACGGTGATGTCGCGCAGGTTGTTGAGCCCCGAGAAGATCGAGACCTTGCTGAACTTGGAAACCCCGGTCAGGAACGCGAACCGGATGTGGGCGTCCTGATCCTTGATGACGGAGTACAGGTTGCGCAAGCCCTCGCGCATGGCGCGCGCCACCTCCGGCTCGGTTAGGTTGTCCAGGATGGGTTTGTCGTATTCATCGACCAGAACGACGGCGCGCTGGTCGAACCGCTTTTCCCCGGCCTGGATGAGGTTGGCAAAGCAGCCGGCGATGTCGTCCACATTGGGGCATGTGATGCCCAGCCGTTCGCGGTTTTGCTCCAGGTTCCAACGGATGCGCTGATCGAGTTCTGCCCGACTCTGTACCCTCCCCCCGCCGAAGCTGATCCGAATGACGGGATGTTTCTTCCCCCAATCCCACTTGTCGTGGCAATAGAGCCCCCGAAAGAGCGGCTCGTTGCCGGCGAAGAGCTCAGCCAGCGTGTCCAGAAACAGGCTTTTGCCAAAGCGTCGCGGGCGTGACAGGAAGTAGTGCGAGCCCGATTCGATCAGCCGAAGCGCGTACGGCGTCTTGTCGACGTAGTAGTAATCGTCGCCGCGAATCTTGGCGAAGGTCTGGATGCCGATGGGCAGCTTCTTGCGCATCATGGGTCTGATTATGCGCCGCTGCACGCCTTGGGCGCGGGGGGACCTCCCCACGCCTGGGACACTCAGCTGCCCGCCACCTTCATGCGGTCGATCAGCACCGATCCCACGTTCTTGGCCCCCAGGTTATACACATCCGCCCCGATCGCCTGTATGCCGCGAAACATCTCCTTGAGGTTGCCGGCGACGGTGATCTCTTGCACCGGGTAGGCGATGACGCCATCCTCGACCCAAAAGCCCGCAGCGCCGCGCGAGTAGTCGCCCGTCACCGGATTGACGCCCTGCCCCATGAGTTCGGTGACGAACAGGCCGCGGCCGAGCTTGCGCAGCATGGCGGGTAGGTCGTCACCGGGTTCGGTCAGGCGGCTGGTCATGAGCAGGTTGTGCGAGCCACCCGCGTTGCCCGTGGTGCGCATGCCCAGCTTGCGCGCCGAATACGTGCTCAAAAAATACCCCTTGATGCATCCCGCGCCGACCACGGGGCGCGCCACCGTGCGCACGCCTTCGTCGTCGAACGGCGCGCTGCCCTTGGCGCCGATCAGGTGCGGATCTTCCCAAATGTCGATATGGGACGGGAACACCTGCCGCCCCAAGCTGTCGGGCAAAAAGGTGGTGCGCCGGTACAGCGCGCCGCCGCTGATGGCCTGCACGAAGGCCCCCAGCAGCCCGGCAGCCAGCGGGGCATCGAACAACACCGGGCATTCGGTGGTGGCGATCTTGCGTGGCCTCAGGCGCGCCAGGGCCCGCTCGGCCGCGTAGCGACCCACCGCCTCCGGGCTGGCCAGCTCGGCCGGGTTGCGCTGCGAGCTGTACCAATAGTCGCGCTGCATGCCGTTGCCTTTGCCAGCGATGGGGGAGACCGATAGGCTGTGGCGCGAGCTGGGGTAGCCACCGGCGAATATCCCCTGGCGGCCGCGCTCGCCACCGCGCATGTGCTCGGCCCAGAAGTGCGACTGCTGCGCCGACACCGAGGCGCCTTCGCTGTTGGTGATGCGCGGACTGACCGCAAACGCCGCCGCCTCGCAGCGCAGCGCCAGCTCGACCGCCAGTTCGGCCGTGATTGGCCAAGGATAGAACAGCTCCAGGTCGGGATAGTCGTTGGCGATGTCGATCTCGTCCGGCAAGCCAGCAGCCGGATCCTCGGCGGTGAAGCGGGCGATGTCGTACGCCGCCTGCACGGTGCGTCGGATGGCGTCGGGCGAAAAATCCGACGTGGACGCGTTGCCGCGCCGCTGGCCGAGATAGACGGTGATGCCAAGCGACTTGTCCCGGTTGCGCTCGACGTTTTCGAGCGCGCCACAGCGCACCGACACGCTCAGGCCGCTGCCCTCGGAGACCTCGACACCGGCGTCGGCCACGCCCAGCTGGCGCGCGTGTTTGAGGGCCAAGTCGGCCAACTCGCGAAACTGGTCTTGCGAAAACTGAAATCCCGCCAAGGGGCCGGATTCGGCGGCGGGCGCGGGGGAGGGGCGGGTTTTTTTCTTCATGTCGCTGGCTATGATACCGGTCATGCCACGCAAACCGACCAAGGGGTACTGGGTTCGGGGCCACTTCGTCGCCTATGGCAGCGAAGAGGACACCGAACTCAAACGCGCCGCCAAATGGGACGCAGACCTCAGCAAGACCGACTTGAAAAAACGCAGCGCCCATCTGCAGGCGGTGGGTGAGCAGCTGCTCACGCTGAAACCGTCGCTGCTGCAGGGCCTGGACCTGCCGCCATCGCTGCGGGAAGCGCTGGCCGAGGTCAAGCGCATCGATGACTTCGAGGGCCGGCGGCGCCAGCTGCAGTACGTGGGCAAGCTCATGCGCCAGCTCGACGATGCGTTGGTGGCCACCATCGAGGCGACGCTGGCCGAACAACACCGGGGCAGCGCCGCGCAGACCGAGCGCCTGCATGCAGCCGAGCAGTGGCGCGAGCGGCTGGTGGCCGACGATGCCGCCCTCGACGCCTGGCGCGAGCTGGAGCCCGACGCCGACTGGCAGCGCCTGCGCGCCCTCATCCGACAGGCGCGTAAAGACGCGCAGGTTCATCCCGATCCCGCACCCGGCCAGGCCCAGCGCAAGGGCCGCGCCTGGCGGGAGCTGTTTCAACACGTGCGCGCCGTCCTCGACGCGCACGAGAGTCCATCCACCGTTGCCCGCCCATGAACACCCACGACCCCGTCACCATCGGCATCGTCTCCGTCAGCGACCGCGCCAGCAGCGGCGTCTACGAGGACAAGGGCCTACCCGCGCTGCGCGACTGGCTGAACCGCGCGCTCAAAAACCCGGTCACCTTCGTCGAACGGCTCATCCCCGATGAGCGCGAGCGCATCAGCGCCACCCTGGTCGAGCTGGTCGATACCTGCGGCTGCTCGCTGGTGCTGACCACCGGCGGCACCGGGCCCGCGCCGCGCGACGTCACGCCGGAAGCAACGCTGGCCGTCGCCGACCGGGAGATGCCGGGCTTTGGCGAGCAGATGCGCCAGATCAGCCTGCGCTTCGTGCCCACGGCCATCCTGTCGCGCCAGGTGGCGGTCATCCGTGGCCGCAGCCTCATCATCAACCTGCCCGGGCAGCCCAAATCGATCGCCGAGACGCTGGAGGGCCTGCGCGACGCCGACGGCAAACCCGTGGTGCATGGCATTTTTGCCGCCGTGCCCTACTGCATCGACCTCATCGGCGGCCCCTACCTGGAGACGAACGACGCGGTGTGTGCGGCGTTTCGGCCCAAGTCCGCCATTCGTGCTCCTCGTGCCTGAGCGGCCACAGCGTCAACAACGCAGGCCGCCGCTTCACTTGCCGATCAGTTGGTTGAGGCGCTCGGCCTCGAAGTGCTCGGTCTTGGCGGCGTCCGAGGGCAGGCATTCGCCGCGCTGGGCGCAGGCCAGCTTTTCGATGGCCTGCCACAGCAGCGCGATCTGGTGCTCGTGGTTGGCCGCGTTGTCGATCAGTCCGCGCATTGCCAGGCTCAGCGGGTCGTCGTTTTGCGTCACGCCGTAAGCCGAAAACCCCATCCTGGCGGCCGCGGCCTCGCGCTTTTCGTCTGCGTCGGCCACGATGATGCGCGCTGGGTTGCCCACTGCGGTGGCACCGGCCGGCACGGGCTTGGTCACGACCGCGTTGCTGCCGATCTTGGCACCATCCCCCACGGTAAAGCCGCCCAGTACCTTGGCGCCCGCGCCGATGATGACGCCGCGCCCGAGCGTCGGGTGGCGCTTGGTGCCCTTGTACAGCGACGTGCCACCCAGCGTCACACCGTGGTAGATGGTGCAGTCGTCGCCCACCTCGGCCGTCTCGCCGATGACCACGCCCATGCCGTGGTCGATAAAGACGCGCTGCCCGATGCGCGCGCCGGGGTGGATTTCGATACCCGTCAGCCAGCGGTTCCAGTGCGAAATCCAGCGCCCCAGCCACTTCCAACCCCGACGCCAGCACGCATGCGCCACACGGTGCAGCCAGATGGCGTGCAAGCCGGGATAGCAGGTCAACACCTCCCAGCGCGAGCGCGCGGCGGGGTCGCGCTCGAGGATGGCGTCGATGTCGGCTTTGAGGCGCTGAAACATGGGGGACATGGTGCAATGTGGCGGGCCTGGCGAGCGCCCATGGGCCCCACAGTCTAGCGCCTGCCGCCGCGCGCGGCGTCGATCATGGCGCGCGCCACCCCGCGCAGGATGTGGACTTCCGACACCGTCGGGGCAGCGCGCAGCAGCAGGCGGCGCAGGCGCGGCATCAGCTTCTTGGGCGCCGCCGGGTCGAGGAAGCCGACCGCGGTGAGCGCCTCCTGCCAGTGGGCCAGCAGCCCGGAGAGCGCGGGCGCGTCCGCGGGCGGGTCGGGCGCAGGGCTGCGCGCCGTCAGCACCTGATGCTCGCTGGCAAATCCACCCAAGGCCAGCCGCCATTCGTAGGCGATGAGCTGGACCGCAGCGGCCAGATTCAGCGAACCATAGTCGGGCGCAGTGGGGATGCGCAGGCACACGTGGCAGCGGTAGACGTCCTCGTTGGCCAGCCCGTAGCGCTCGGGCCCGAACACGAAGGCCACGCCTCCCGTCTGCCCGGCCAGCGCGCGCGGTGCCAGCGCTGGCAAATACCCGCGCGGCTCGGCAGTCGGGGGGCCGAAATCGCGCGGGGTCATGGCCGTCGCACACAGGTGGCTCATGCCCTGCAGGGCGTCATCCAGCGTGGCAACGATGCGCGCGCGTTGCAGCAGATCGGCCGCGCCACTGGCGCGCTCGATCGCCTCGCCCCGCTCGAGCACATCGGGCCAGCGCGGGCGCACCAGCACCCAGTCGTCGAAGCCCATCACCTTGAGCGCGCGCGCCACGGCGCCCACGTTGCCGGCGTGGCTGGGCTCGATCAGGACGAAACGGGTGGCAATCACGACAGGCGCGCTTGGGTCAACCCCGGGGGTACCGGTACAATGCCATTATCGCCGCTGCCATCGAGCAGCCCTTCTTGCGTTCTTGCCCACCATCCATGTCTGCTCACCTCCACCCCATGCTCAACGTGGCCATCAAGGCCGCACGCGCCGCTGGTGCCCTCATCAACCGGGCTTCGCTCGATCTCGACACGCTGCGGGTCGGGGCCAAGCAGACCAACGACTTCGTGACCGAAGTCGATCACGCCGCCGAAGCCGCGATCATCGAAACGCTGTTGGGGGCCTACCCCGAGCACGGCATCTGGGCCGAAGAGTCCGGCCGCCGCGAGGGCAAGGGCAAAGGCCGCGCCTACACCTGGATCATCGACCCGCTGGACGGCACGACCAACTTCATCCATGGCTTTCCGGTCTATTGCGTCAGCATCGCGCTCATGGTGGATGGCCGCCTCGATCAGGCCGTCATCTACGACCCCACGCGCAACGACCTGTTCACCGCCAGCAAGGGCCGTGGCGCGTACCTCAACGACCGGCGCATTCGCGTGGCCAAGCGCACCCAGCTGCGCGACTGCCTGCTGAGCACGGGCTTTCCGTTCCGGCCGGGCGACGCATTTCAGACCTACCTGCGCATGCTGGGCGACGTCATGCCGCGTGTCGCGGGCGTGCGCCGGCCCGGCTCGGCCGCGCTCGACCTGGCCTATGTCGCAGCGGGCTTCAGCGATGGGTTTTTCGAAATGGGATTGAGCCCGTGGGACGTGGCGGCGGGGGCACTGTTGGTCACCGAAGCCGGCGGCTTGGTCGGCAACTTTACCGGTGAGGCCGATTTCCTGGAAACCAAGGAATGCCTGGCGGCCAACCCGCGCATCTACGGACAGCTGGTGAGCGTGCTCAGCCCCTACAGCCGCTTGGCCTGCGCTCCCGCGGAGCCGACGCGCCCCGACGACCCGACCCCGTGACGATGACGACGCCCGACGCCGCGGACGCCCTCGCCTGCGGCGGCGCCCCCGCTGCGCCGCTGGAAGCCCACACGCCCATGATGCAGCAGTATCTGCGCATCAAGGCGCAGCACCCCCGCACGCTGGTGTTTTACCGCATGGGGGATTTTTACGAGCTGTTCTACGACGACGCGCACAAGGCCGCGCGACTGCTCGACATCACGCTCACCACGCGCGGGCAGTCTGCCGGCGCGCCGGTGGTGATGGCGGGGGTGCCCGTGCATTCGGTCGAGACCTATCTGGCCCGCCTCATCCGGCTGGGCGAGTCGGTGGCCATCTGCGAGCAAGTGGGCGACGTCGGGCAAACCAAGGGGCCCGTGGAGCGGCAGGTGGTGCGCATCGTCACCCCGGGCACCCTCACCGACAGCGAGCTGCTAGCCGACAAGGCCGACGCCGTGTTGCTGGCCGTCCACTTGGGCGCGCGTCGCCGCTGTGGGCTGGCCTGGATGGCCGTGACCGAGGGCACCATCCACCTGGCCGAATGCGACTGGCCGCAACTGCGCGCCTGGCTGACCCGCATCGCTGCGCAGGAGCTGCTGCTCAGCGCTGAGATCCCCCCCGCCGCCGAAGCCGAGCTGCGCGGCTGGCTGGAGCAGGTCGGCACCCCCTCGCACCCGGCGCTGACCGTGCGGCCCGCCTGGGCCTTCGACGCCGCGCTGGGCCAACGCAAGCTGTGCACCCAGCTGCGGGTGGCGAGTTTGGCGGGCTGGGGCGCGCAGGACGTGGCGGACGCGCACGCGGCCGCCTCCGCCCTGCTGGACTATGCCGAGCACACCCAGGGCCGGGCACTGGGCCACGTGCATGCGCTGCGCGTGGTGCGGCCCGATGCGCTTATCGACCTGCCCGCCACCACGCGCCGCAACCTGGAACTCACGCACACCCTGCGCGGCGAACCCGCCCCCACCCTGCTGTCGCTGCTGGACACCTGCGCCACCGGCATGGGCAGCCGCCTGCTGCGTCGCTGGCTGCTCGAACCCCCGCGCGACCGCGCCATCGCCCGCGCCCGGCTAGCCGTGGTGGACGCGCTGCGCGCGCACGGCCCCGAGGCGCTGCGCCCGCGGCTGCGCGGCATGAGTGACGTGGAACGCTTGGCCGCGCGCATCGCACTGCGCCAGGCGCGCCCGCGCGAGCTCGCGGGACTGGCGCAGACGCTGCAGCGCAGCGCGCAACTGGCGCAGGCGGTGGCGGCGCTGGCCGACCAACACCCCGCCCCGCTGCTGGTCGAGCTGGCGCAGCACCTGCAGCCGCCCATGGCCGTGGCCGAGCTGCTGACGCGCGCCCTGCTGCCCGAGCCCGCCGCCCTGCTGCGCGACGGCGGCGTCATTGCCCACGGCTATGACGCCGAGCTCGACGAGCTGCGCGCGTTGCAGTCCAATGCCGACGCGTTTTTGCTCGACCTGGAAGCGCGCGAGCGCGAGCGCACCGGCATTTCCAACCTGCGCGTGCAGTACAACAAGGTGCACGGCTTCTACATCGAAGTCACCCAGGGCCAGCTCGACAAAGTACCCGACGACTATCGCCGACGCCAAACGCTGAAAAACGCCGAGCGCTTCATCACCCCCGAGCTCAAGGCCTTCGAGGACCGAGCGCTCAGCGCGCAAGAGCGCGCGCTCGCGCGCGAAAAATGGCTCTACGACCGCTTGCTCGACGAGCTGCAGCCCCACGTGGTGGCCCTTGGCACGCTGGCGCGGGCGCTGGCCACGCTGGACGTGCTGGCGACACTGGCCGAACGCTCGCTCACACTGGACTGGCACGCTCCCACTTTCGTGCCTGAGCCCCGCATCGACATTCGCCAGGGGCGCCATCCGGTGGTGGAAGCGCGCCTGATGGAAACCGGTGCCGGCCCCTTCGTGCCCAACGACACGGCGCTGGATGCACGCACGCGCATGCAGATCATCACCGGCCCCAATATGGGGGGCAAATCCACCTACATGCGGCAGGTCGCGCTGATCGTGCTGCTGGCCAGCGTCGGCAGCTACGTGCCAGCGCAACAGTGTCGCCTGGGGCCGATCGATGCCATCCACACCCGCATCGGCGCGGCGGACGACCTGGCCAACGCCCAGTCCACCTTCATGCTGGAGATGACCGAAGCCGCCCAAATCCTGCACCAAGCCACCGAACACAGCCTGGTGTTGATGGACGAAATCGGCCGCGGCACCTCCACCTACGACGGCCTGGCACTCGCGGGCGCCATCGCCACCCATCTGCACGACCGGGTGCGCGCGTTCACGCTCTTTGCGACGCACTACTTCGAGCTCACCGAATTCCCCGCGCGCCACCCCGGGGCGGTCAACGTGCACGTCAGCGCCGTCGAAGGCAAAGGGCGCGACATCGTCTTTTTGCACCAGATCGAGCCCGGGCCCGCCAGCCGCAGCTACGGCGTGCAGGTCGCGCGTCTGGCCGGGATACCCGCGGCCGTCATTCAGCAAGCGCGCCACACACTGGCCCAGCTCGAGGCGCACAGCGCGCAGGCGCAGCGCCAAATCGACCTGTTTGCCAGCGCGCCCGAGCCGCAGGCCACACCCAGCCCCGAACACCCCGTGTTGCAAGCGCTGGCCGAACTCGACCCCGACGCGATGAGCCCGCGTGACGCGCTCGATGCCCTGTATCGCCTGCGCGCGCAACTGGATCGCCCGGCTGGCGCGTGATGGCGTCGCATTGATGGGATCTGGGGCGCGCGTGCCCCAGTTCGGTAGAATGACGGCATTGGCCCGCTGAAGATACCTGCAGGAGTATGGCATGAGCGCCGCGACGTTCGACTTCGAAAAAGCCCGCTTCAACATGATCGAGCAGCAAATCCGTCCGTGGGAAGTGCTCGACGCGACGGTGCTGTCGTTGCTCGGCCAAATCAAGCGCGAAGCCTTCGTGCCACCCGCTTATCAAGCGCTGGCGCTGTCGGATCTGGAAATTCCACTGTCGCAGCCACCCGTCGAGGGCGAGTGCATGCTGGCACCCAAGGTCGAGGCCCGCATCCTGCAGGATCTGGCACTCAAGCCCACCGACAACGTGCTCGAGATCGGAGCCGGGTCGGGCTACATGGCGGCGCTCATGGGCCGCATGGCGCGCCAAGTGCTGACGTTGGAGATCAACCCGACGCTGGCCGACATGGCGCGCACCAACCTGGCCCGCGCCGGCATCGACAACGTGCGGGTCAAAACGGCCGACGCCGCCGCGGGGCGCTTCGCCCCTTGCGTCGATCAGGCCCCGTATGACGCCATCGTACTCAGCGGCTCGGTGGCCGAGGTGCCCACCGATTTGCTGGAACTGTTGCGCGTGGGCGGACGGCTGTTCGCCGTCGTGGGTGAAGACCCCATCATGCGCGCCACCCTGGTCGTGCGCGGCAGCGAAACCGGCTACCACAGCGAAGAACCGTGGGACATCGTGATTCCGCGGCTGCGGAATTTCCCTGAACCCGCGCGGTTCCGCTTCTGAAACCCACCCTCCACCATGGTGCCCCACATTCGCCCCGCCCAGTTGCCCCAGTGGCTGCAACAGTGCCGCGCGCAGGATGCGACGGCCCTGCCCATCGTGCTCGACGTGCGTGAACCCTGGGAGGTGCAGACCGCCAGCGTGCGCGCCGATGGCTTCGAGCTGCGCCACATGCCGATGGCCAGCATTCCCATGCGCTTGGCTGAGCTACCCAAAGACCGGCCCATCGCCTGCCTATGTCATCACGGTGGCCGCAGCGCCCAAGTCGCGCATTTCCTGCACCGGCAGGGTTTCGACGACGTGGTCAACATTGCTGGGGGCATCCACGCCTGGGCACACGAACTGGACCCCTCGGTCCCGCAGTACTGACGCGCGCGTGCAGGCGATGGCCGTTCTTCGTATACTCCCGACCGTATAGATTTTGATAGGGACCGTTTGCCATGCTGCCGCTCGCCCATCCCCCGGTCACATCCGCTCGCTCGCTCGCCGCGCGGGTCCTGCGCCCCGCCTTCGCCGCCGCCTTGTTGGCCAGTGCCGCCGCAGGCGCACACGCGCAAAATCTGCAGACCCTGCTCGACGCTGCCCAGGCGTACGATGCCGCCTACCTGGCCGCCAAGGCGCAATTCGACGCCAGCCGCGCCCGCGCGGAGCAGGCGCGTGCGCGCGTGCTGCCAACCGTGGGGTTGTCGGCCGAGGCATTCGTCAATCGCCGTGACAGCTCGGTCAGCGCGCTGGACGACACGTTCAACAACCAGTCGGCCAAAATTGCCGCCAGCCATCCGCTGTACCGCCCCGGCAACCACCTCGAGGTCGAACAGGCCGAGCGCTCGCTGCAAGCTGCCCAGGCACAACTGCAAGCCGCCGAGCAAGACCTGATCGTGCGTCTGTCGCAGGCGTACTTCGACGTGCTCGGCGCCGAAGACACCTTGGCGTTCGTGCGCGCCCAAAAGGCCGCCGTCGAGCAGCAACTCGCCGCCGCCAAGCGCAACTTCGAGGTTGGTACCGCCACCATCACCGACACGCGCGAGGCGCAAGCGCGCTACGACCTGGTGCTGGCGCAGGAAATCGCCGCCGAGAACGACCTTCGCGTCAAGCGGCTGGCGCTGGACCAATTGGTCGGACGCAGCGACACCCAGCCATGGCGGCTGCCCGCAGCGGTGGCGCTGCCCCAACCCACCCCCGACGACGTGGCCGCGTGGGTGCAGCGGGCCACGGCCGAGCACCCCAGCGTGCGCGCGGCGCAGGCGGCTCTCGACATCGCCCGGCTCGAGGTGCGCAAAGCCCAGGCCGCCAAAGGCCCGACGCTGGACGCCGTGGCCCAGTACCAGTGGGCACGCGCTCCTGGGCAGACGCCGCCCTTCCCCTACGTGCGTAACCAGACGGCCAGCATCGGCGTGCAGTTCAACCTGCCGCTCTACACCGGTGGCGCACTGGACAACCGCATCAAGGAGGCAGTGGCCCTGGAAGACAAGGCCCGCAACGACGTCGAAGGGGCGCTGCGTGCGGTCAGCCAAGCCACCCGCGCCGCGTTCTTTGGCGTGCAGTCGGGCTTGGGCCAGGTGCGCGCGCTGGAGGCGGCTGAGGCGTCGAGCCAGAGCGCGCTGGAGGCCAACCAGCTCGGCTATCAAGTGGGCGTGCGCATCAACATCGACGTGCTCAACGCCCAAAGCCAACTGTTCGAAACCAAGGCCCGCCTGGCCAAGGCGCGCTACGACGTGCTGGTCGGCAGCCTGCGGCTGCGGCAGGCGGCCGGCGTGCTCAAGACCGAGGACCTGCAGCCCCTCAACGCGCTGCTGCAGCCGCGCTGAGATCCCACCAGCGCAGCACGGCGTGCGCGCAGCGCTGCGCCGCGCCCGCGTGTTGCGACAGCAAAGCGCGGCAGCCCGCATGGGCCTGCTGCAGCGCGGCGGGATCGACGAGCAACGCCAGCGCCCGCTCGACGGCCGCGCCCATGTCCTCGACGCGCCACGCGGCGCCGGCCTCGATCGCCGCGCTGGCCGCTTGAGCGAAATTGAAGGTGTGCGGCCCCATCAACACGGGGCATTCGCACGCCGCAGACTCGATCAGGTTTTGCCCCCCGAGCGGCGCAAAGCTCCCGCCCAGCAGCGCCACTTGCGCCAGCGCGTAGTACCACGGCATCTCGCCCAGGCTGTCACCCAGCAGCACATCGGCCTGCTGGTAAGCCGCTGGCCAGGCGGGCGTCTCGGTATCCAAGGCGCCCAACGCGCTGCGGCGCACCACGACCAGCCCCGCGCGCTGCAACAGCGCCTCCACGGCATCGACGCGCTGCGGGTGACGCGGCACCACCAACCACAGCGGCGCCGCACCCCGCGTGCGGCCGCGGCGGGCACGCCAAGCATCCCACCACAGGGTCTCCTCACCTTCACGGCTGCTCGCCAGCATCAGCATCGGCCGGCCCCGCGGCCAGTCGGGGGAGCGGGTGGCGGCCTGCCAGGCGATGCGCCAGCGCTGCCCCAGCGACCACGGATCCGGGTGCCACGGCACGTCGAACTTGACGTTGCCGATGATCTGGCCCCGTGGCGGATCGACCGGTGCGCCCAGGTCATGCAAGCGTTTGGCATCCGCCGCCGTTTGCGCCAACACCCCCGACAGCCCCCGATACGTGGGACCGGCGAGCCAGGACAGGCGCCGCGCGCGCCGCCACGACCGTTCGTTGAGGCGGGCGTTGGCCAGCAACAGCGGCACCTGCGCGGCGCGACACCCCGCGACCAGCTGCGGCCAGACCTCGGTCTCCATCAACACCCCCAGGCGCGGCCGAAAATGCGCGAGAAACCGCTGCACCGGCCCCGGCGCATCCCAGGGCAGCCACGCCTGCGCATCACCCGGTTGCAGGTGGCGGCGCCCCTCGGCGCGGCCGGTGGCGGTGCCATGCGTCCACAGCACGCGAATGTCGGGGCGCTCGGCACGCAGCGCACGCAACCACAGGGCAGCAGCGCGCGTCTCGCCCAGCGATACCGCATGCACCCACAGCCACCCGGACGAGGGCGGCCCCGCATAGTGGCCAAACCGTTCCTCGACGGCTTCGGCGTAGCCGGGCTCGCGCCGGGCACGGTGCGCGAGTTTGCGCCGCAGGATCGGCGACAGCGCGCCCATGACCCCACCGTAGAGTGCCAGCGCCCACCACTCGGGGAGGGATCGTGTCTCGCCCTCAACCACCGCGAAACAACCGTTCGTACACCGCGCCGATGCCCGCCGCCTCGTGCGCGAGCGAAAACCGCTCCGCCACGCGCGCCCGCGCCGCCTGCCCCATGTGCTGCGCGGCTGCGGGGTCGGCCAGCACCCGGCGCACGGCCGCCGCCAAGCCGACGGGGTCGCCGGTATCGACCAGCTCGCCCTGCACCCCCGGCTGCACCAGCTCCTCGAACGCGCCGGTGCGCGAACACACGAGGGCGCAGCCGCAGGCCGCGGCCTCGAATGGCGTCAGCCCAAACGGCTCGTAGCGCGGGCAGGCCACGCACACCAGGCACCGCTGGTACCAGCGGTGCACCTCGGCCGCCGGTACTTCACCCAGAAAGCGGATGCGCTCGCGCAAACCCGCAGCATCGATGCGTGCCTGCAGCGAGCGCTGGTACGCCTCGTGCTGCGGCATGGCACGCCCGGCGATCACCGCCGTCACTTCCGGCAGGTGCGGCAGGGCAGCGATCATCGCGTCCACGAACACATCCGTGCCCTTGTCGGGCCGCACGCGGCCAAAGACACCGATCCCGTAGCGTCCGGGCAGGCCGCTGTCGGCCCAGGCGCTGGCCTTGTCGGGCGGGGGGCTGAAGCGCTGCAGGTCGACGCCGTGTGGCACCACCGCCGTGGTGTTGGGCACGAAGCTCGCAGCCTTGGGCGTGGTGGCGATGACCGCGTCCATGCGGCTGATGAGCCAACGCGGAAACCACCCGTGGCGGTGCTGCGCGGCCGAGGTGAACACGAGCCGGATGGGCAGCTGCAGCACGTCGCGCGCCCACAGGCCGGCGGCCATTTCGTGGTCGCGCCGCACATGCCAGATGCGAAACGGCCGCCCCACCGGCGCCCGCCGGGACAGGGCGATCGCCTGCCGCAGCGTCATGCCGGGCATGCCGTGCGGCAAGGGAGTGCCACAGTACGCCAGCCGCCACTGGCGCGCCTGCAATGGCACCAAGGCGTTGACCGTGGCCGACACCCCGGTGTAGCGGCGCTTGAGGTTGAAGACGATGACCTCGGGATCCGGGTCCGGGGACAACGCGATCTGGTGCACGGGCGCTGCGGTCATGGCGTGGCGGACGGTCAATGGGCGGCGTCACCCAGCACGGCGTCGGGCTTGACGCGGCGCAGCCACTGCAGCATGTCGGCCTGGATGCGCGCCAGTGCCTCGGGCGTGTGCCCCTCGAAGCGCAGCACCAGCACCGGCGTGGTGTTGGAGGCGCGGATCAGCCCAAACCCGTCGGGCCAGTCCACGCGCAGGCCGTCCACGGTGCTCACCTCCGCCGGCGCCTCGAAGCGCGCCACGCGCTGCAGCTCGGCCACCACGCGGTGTGGCTCGCCCTCGGCGCACGCCACGTTGAGCTCGGGCGTCGAGTGGCTATTGGGCAGCGCCTCGAGCACCGCGCCCGCATCGGGGTGGCGGCTCAGGATTTCCAGCAACCGGGCCGCCGCATAGCTGCCGTCGTCGAAGCCATACCAGCGCTCCTGAAAAAAGAGGTGGCCGCTCATCTCGCCGCCCAAGGGCGAGCCGACCTCGCGCATCTTGGCCTTGACGAGGGAGTGACCGGTGCGGTACATCAGCGGCACCCCACCCGCGGCGCGGATGGCGGGGGCGAGCCGCTGGCTGCATTTGACATCGTACACGATGGTGCCCCCGGGCACCCGCGACAGCACGTCGGCAGCCAAGAGCATGAGCTGGCGATCCGGGTAGATATTCTGGCCACTGGGCGTGACCACACCCAGGCGGTCACCGTCGCCGTCGAACGCCAGGCCCAGCTCGGCCCCGGTGCGCTGCACCGCCTCGATGAGGTCACGCAGATTCTCGGGCTTGGACGGGTCGGGATGGTGATTGGGAAACGTGCCGTCTACTTCGCCATAGAGCACCGTCACCTCGCAGCCGAGCGCCCGCAGCAGCGCCGGCGCCGAGGCACCGGTGACGCCATTGCCGCAATCGACCACCACCCGCATGGGCCGTGCCAGCCGCACGTCGCGCACGATGCGCGCGAGGTACTCGTCCAGGATGTCCAGACGCCGCACCTGGCCCAGCGCGGCCGCAGAACCGGTGGGCTCGCCCGCCTCCATCGCCGTGCGCAGGGCTTGGATGTCGTCGCCGTAGATGGCGCGGCCTGCCAGCACCATCTTGAAGCCGTTGTGGTGTTTCGGGTTATGACTGCCCGTAACCTGGATGCCACTGCGGCAATGAACCGCCGCCGCGTAGTACAGCATCGGGGTCGTCGCCAGACCGATGTCGAGCACATCGACCCCGGCGGACGCCAAGCCGTCGATCAGGGCCGCGGCCAACTCCGGGCTGCTCAGGCGGCCGTCACGCCCGACCGCCACCACCGCTTCACCCATGGCGCGCGCGCGGGCGCCGAACGCCCGCCCGAGCGCGCGGGCAAATCCGGCATCGATAACCTCCGGCACGGTACCGCGGATGTCGTAGGCCTTGAAGGCATGGGCGGGCAAGGTCGGGCGGGCGGCAGCGGCAAGGGTCATGGCAAGCGGGCTTGGCGGTCGGGTGTGTGACAGGGCTCCGATTGTAGGTGCGGTTATCATGCGCACCTATGTCGCCCCGTCTCGCGGCCGAATTCGTCTTGTTGGCAGCCCTGTGGGGCGCGTCCTTCCTGTTCATGCGCCAGGCGGCGCTGGCCTTCGGGCCCGTGGCCACGGCTGGGCTGCGCGTGGCCATCGCTGGGGCGGTGTTGTTGCCGGTGCTGGTACTCAGTGGGCATTGGCGCGCATTTCGGGCGCACGCGGGGCGCATTTTGTTCGTTGGCCTACTCAACGCCGGCATTCCCTTTGGCCTGTTCGCCTACGCAGTGCTGTCCATCAGCACGGGGCTGACGGCCATCCTCAACGCCACCGTGCCGCTGTTTGGCGCGCTGGTGGCCTGGCTGTGGCTGGGCGACCGTCCGGGGCGCTGGCGCGCGCTGGGCCTGGCGCTGGGGTTTGCGGGCGTGGCCTTGTTGTCGTGGAACAAGGCGCACTTTGGCACGGGCGGCACCGGCTGGGCCGTGCTGGCCTGCCTGGGGGCGACGGTGCTGTACGCGATCGCGGCCAGCTACACCAAGAAATACCTGATGGGCATCCCCCCGATGGCCACGGCGGCCGGTAGCCAGTTCGGCGCCACGCTGGGGCTGCTGCTGCCTACGGTGTGGACATGGCCCACGCAGCCGGCTGGGGCCGATGCCTGGCTGGCCGTGGGGGCCGCCGGTGTGTTGTGCACGGCACTGGCCTATCTGCTCTACTTTCGGCTGATCGAAGCCGCTGGCCCCGCGCGTACGCTGACAGTGACGTTTTTGATCCCGGTGTTCGCCGTGGCCTATGGCGCGCTGCTGCTGGGCGAGACGATCACCCCGTGGATGGTGGGCTGCGGCGCCGTGATCTTGATCGGCGTGGCGCTCTCCAGCGGACTCATCGATCCGCGTCGCTGGCGTCTGGCGCGCCGGCCTGCAGCGCTTCCTTGAGCTTGGGCGAGGCGTGGAAGGTCACCACGCGCCGCGCCTCGATCGGCACCAGCTCACCCGTGCGCGGGTTGCGCCCCGGGCGCGGCGGCTTGTCGCGCACCTGAAACTGGCCGAAGCCGGCGATGCGCACGTCCTCCCCCGCGATCAGGCGCTCGGCGATGAGGTCGAAAAACGCATCGACGATGTCTTTCGACTCGCGTTTGTTGAAGCCAATGCGGTCGAACAAGCGTTCGGCCAGCTCGGCTTTGGTCAGGGTGACGCCGTCGTCGGCGTCTGCGGTGTGCGGTCGGGAGTTACGCGTCGCCATGGCCGCAATCGTAGCAGGACCGGCGCGGCCAGGGCCAACCGCGCCCCTCGATGCGACCACTATCAGGCGCGCAGGCGCGCGCCGATGCGCTGCTGCAGGGCCTGCAACACCGACTGCACCACGGCGTCGATCTCGTCGTCGGTCAGGTTGGCATCGTGCCGCTCCAGGGTCAGGCGCACGGCCAGGCTCTTTTCGCCCTCGGCCAGCCCCCCGGCACCGGCCACCTTGGGTCGGTAAACGTCGAACAGCACGGCGTCGCGCAACCACGGCTGCTGCGCGGCCACCTCGCCGATAGCGGCCATCAGCTCGGCGTGCGTGACCGCCTCGCGCACGACGACGGCGATGTCGCGCTGCACCGGGTGGTGGCGGCCAACGGGCTGCGCCGACGGCAACGGGCGCTGCAAGACGGCGTCCAAATCCAGCTCGAACAGCACCGGGGCCTGCAACCAACCCTCGGCCTGGCGCCAACGCGGATGCAACTCCCCCACGAACCCGATATCACGGCCGTCGAGGCGCACGCGCGCGCAACGCCCGGGGTGCATGGCCGGATGCTGGGCCGGCTCGAAGACGGCGCGGCGCGGGGCCAGCAGCGCCTCCACATCGCCCTTGACGTCATAGAAATCGACCGGCCGTGCGGGCACCCCCCATTGCAGCGCCGACTCGTCGCCCCACGCCAGCCCCGCCACGCGGCGCGGCTGGTCGATGCCGGCGACCGTGGTGTCGCTGTCCGGCACCGACGGGTCGCGCCGGAACACGCGGCCGACTTCGAACAGCCGCACGCGCGGCACCTTGCGGTCGGTGTTGTGTTTGAGCACGGCCAGCAAGCTGCCCAACAGGCTGGAGCGCATCACGCTCAAGTGGCTGGCGATCGGGTTGAGCAGCCGGATCGGGTCGGGGTTGCCCGCGTAGTCGCGCTCCCAGCGCTCCTCGACGAAGCTGAAGTTGATCGTTTCCTGATAGCCCAGTTGCGCGAGTTGGCGCCGCAGCGCGTGGATGGAGCGCTGCGACTCGGGCCGCACGCGCGGCTCGACGGGTGCCAGAGGCGGCGTGTCGGGCAGACGGTCGTAGCCGATCACGCGCGCCACTTCCTCGATCAGGTCTTCCTCGAGCTGCACATCGAACCGGTACGGCGGTGGAGTGACGGTCAGCGTGCCTTCGCCTTCGGTCACCGACAGTCCCAGCCGACGCAGCGGCTCGGCACACTCGGCCTGCGTCAGCGGCATGCCGATGACCTGTGCCGCGCGCGCCACGCGCAGCGTCACCGGCTGCGGTTGCGGCACGTTGAGCACGTGATCATCGATCGGCCCCGGCTCGCCACCACAGATGTCCAGGATGAGCTGCGTGATGCGCTCCACGTGCTCGCGCGTCGTGCTGGGGTCCACCCCGCGTTCGAAGCGGTGGGCGGCGTCGGTGCTGAAGTGAAAGCGTCGCGCGCGCCCCGCGATCGCACGCGGCCACCAAAACGCCGCCTCGACATACACGTTGCGCGTGGCGTTCGACACCGCGGTCGCCGCGCCGCCCATGATGCCCGCCAGCGATTCGACGCCTTGGTCGTCCGCGATCACCCCCACCGTCTCGTCCAGCGTCACCGTCTGGCCGTTGAGCAGCGTGAGTGTCTCCCCCGCACGCGCCCAGCGCACCTGCAGGCCGCCGTGAATGCGGTCGAGGTCGAAGATGTGCGACGGCCGCCCCAGCTCGAACATCACATAGTTGGAAATGTCCACCAGCGCCGAAATGCTGCGCTGGCCACAGCGCGCCAGCCGCTGCACCATCCACTCGGGCGTGCGCGCCGTGGGGTCGATGCCGCGGATGACCCGTCCCGTGAAACGCCCGCACAGATCGGGGGCTTGCACGCGCACCGGCAACACGTCGCCCAGGCGTGGCGCCACGGGCGCGAACGTGGGCGTTTGCAGCGGCGTGCCCGTCAGCGCCGCCACCTCGCGCGCCACGCCATAGACGCTCAAGCAATGCGCCAGGTTGGGCGTGAGCTTGAGGGTAAAAATCCGGTCGTCGAGTGCCAGCACCTCGCGAATGTCGCGCCCCACCGGTGCATCGGGCGCGAGTTCCAGTAGACCGCCATGGTCGTCGGACAGGCCCAGTTCGCGCGCCGAGCACAGCATGCCGTGGCTCTCCACCCCGCGCAGCTTGCCCACGCGGATCTCGAACGGCCGCCCATCATCGCCCGGCGGCAGCACCGCCCCCACCCGCGCACAGGGCACGCGAATGCCGGCGCGCGCGTTGGGCGCGCCACACACGATGGCCAACGGCGCGCCCTGCCCCACGTCCACCCGGCACACACGCAGCCGGTCGGCGTTGGGGTGCGGCTCGGCGCTCAGGATCTCGCCCACCACGACACCGCTGAAGGGCGGGGCCACCGGCGCAAGCGACTCCACCTCCAAGCCCGCCATCGTCAACACGTCGGCCAGGCGTTCGCTGTCGAGTGCCGGGTTGCAAAAGGCACGCAGCCAAGATTCGGGAAATTGCATCGGGAAGCCTTTCTTTCCACCTCAACGGAACTGCGACAGGAAGCGCAAGTCGCCTTCGAAAAACAGGCGCAGGTCGTTGACACCGTAGCGCAACATCGTCAGCCGATCCGGCCCCATGCCAAACGCAAACCCCATGTAGTGCTCCGGGTCCAGCCCCATGTTGCGCACCACGTTGGGGTGCACCTGGCCCGAGCCGGCCACCTCCAGCCAACGCCCGGCCAGTGGGCCACTGGCAAACTGAATGTCGATCTCGGCGCTGGGTTCGGTAAACGGAAAGAAACTCGGCCGAAAGCGCAGCTTCAGATCGTCGCTCTCGAAAAATGCCCGACAAAACGCGGTGAAGACGACCTTGAGATCCTTGAAGCTCACGCGCCGCCCGATCCACAGCCCCTCGCACTGGTGAAACATGGGCGAGTGCGTCGCATCGCTGTCCACCCGGTACGTGCGCCCCGGCGCAATCACGCGGATCTCGGGCATGTCGCCAGCGAACAGGCCCTCACCCGTCACGCCTGCCGCCGCGCGCGCGCGCTTGACGTGCTGCACCGCATGCCGGATCTGCATCGGGCTGGTGTGCGTGCGCAGCAAATACGGCGCGGATTCGCTGCCGCCTTCGACGTAGAAGGTGTCATGCATCGAGCGCGCCGGATGGTCGGCGGGCGTGTTGAGCGCGGTGAAGTTGAACCAGTCGGACTCGATCTCGGGGCCGTCCGCCACCTCGAACCCCATGGAGGCAAAGATGGCCTCGATGCGCTCCAACGTCAGGCTCACTGGATGCAGCCCGCCCGCGCCGCGCTGGCGGCCCGGCAGCGTCACGTCCAGCGCCTCGGCTTGCAGCTGGCGCTGCAGCTCGGCCTCGGCCAGCGCCGCGCGGCGCGCTTGTAGCGCCGCCTCGATCGCCTGCTTGGCCTGGTTGATCGCTGCACCGGCGGCCTTGCGCTCATCGGGCGCGAGCGCCGCCAATCCCTTCATGCGCTCGGTGAGCGCGCCGCTCTTGCCCAGAAAACGCGCCTTGGCGTTTTCGAGTTCGCTGGGGGTGTGCGCTTGCGCAAACTGCTCGCACGCCAACTGCACCAGGGATTCGAGGTCGTTCATGCGGTATTCCAAGACAGGGCGGGAAGAGGGGAAGACAGAAACCCCACAAAAGACGAACGGGCCAGCGCGCGCGGCGACTGGCCCGTGGTCGGACGGATCGGCCACCCACACGGGCGGCCAGCTGCGTCAGGCAGCCGTCGCTGCCGCCGAACCTTGCAGCTGGGCCTTGACGCGCTCGACGATGGCGCCGAACGCCGCCTTGTCGTGGACGGCCATGTCGGCCAACACCTTGCGGTCGATCTCGATCGACGCCTTGCGCAGCCCGTTGGCAAACTGGCTGTAGGTCAAGCCCAACTCGCGCGCCGCGGCGTTGATGCGGGCAATCCAGAGCTGACGGAACACGCGCTTGCGGGCACGGCGGTCACGGTAGGCGTACTGACCCGCCTTCATCACCGCCTGCTTGGCAACGCGAAACACATTCTTGCGGCGGCCACGGAAACCCTTGGCCAGGGCGAGCACCTTCTTGTGGCGGGCGCGTGCGGTTACACCACGTTTGACGCGAGGCATGGATGGACTCCTGGTTCGTTACGGGGCGCCGCCTGTCACAGGCCGGCAAACGGCATCATCTGCGCGATGTGGCCCATGTTCGTCTCATGGACGTTGGCCGGGCCGCGCAGCTGGCGCTTGTTCTTGGTCGTCTTTTTGGTCAGGATGTGGCGCTTGTACGCCTGACCGCGTTTGACGGTGCCACCGGGACGAACGCGAAAGCGCTTCTTCGCGCTGCTCTTGGTCTTCATCTTGGGCATGATGAGTCCTTGTCGTTGAGATTTGTGCTCGTGAGGCGCCCCGGCACACCCGCCAGGGACTTGTTGGCCCCGAGCCACTTGTGGTTGGCCCCCGCACCCGTGCACGGAAGCGGCTTCGCTCGCCGAGCCGACACCGTTTGAAGGCACGAGCCCGACCACGCGAAGCCGCTCATTATAGCAGGCGCTGCACGCCCCCGGCGCGCCGCCCGCCGCTGCGCTGAACTCAGGCTGCCGGCGCTGCCGGGGCGTCGGCCTTACTCGCCGACCCACCCTTTTTGCGCGAGGGCGCGATCATCATGATCATCTGCCGTCCCTCGAGCTTGGGGAACTGCTCGACGACGATGCTGTCGCCCAATTCCTGGCGGATACGCTCCAGCAGCGCCAGACCCAGCTCCTGGTGCGTGATCTCGCGCCCGCGAAAGCGCAGCGTGACCTTGCATTTGTCGCCTTCATCCAGGAAGCGCCGGATGTTGCGCATCTTGACCTGATAGTCCCCCTCGTCAGTCGCGGGACGGAACTTGACTTCCTTGACCTCGATGACCTTTTGCTTGGCCTTGGCCTCGGCCGCCTTCTTTTGCTCGGCGTATTTGAACTTGCCGTAGTCGATCAGGCGACACACGGGGGGCGTGGCCATCGGCGCGATCTCGACCAGATCGACGTCGAGCTCGCCTGCCATGCGCAGGGCCTCCTGGATCGGTACGACGCCGATCTGCTGGCCATCGGGGCCGGTGAGGCGGACTTCGGGGGCAGTGATCTCGCGGTTCAGGCGGTGCTGGCGCTCCTCGCGCTGGCGACGATCACGAAACGAACTGGGACGGGTGGTAGCGATGGTGGGTTTCCTCTTTCAATGTCTGGACGCGATGTCCGAACGCAGGCGTTGCACGAAGTCGGCCACGGGCAGGACACCGAGGTCCTGATTACCGCGCGCTCGCACGGCCACCGTGCCGGCCGCCTTTTCCTTGTCACCAACGACCAGGATGTAAGGCACCTTCTGCAAGGCCTGTTGCCGGATTTTATAGGTGATCTTGTCGTTGCCAAGATCCAGGACTACCCTAAAGCCTTGATCCTGCAGCGTCTTGGCAATTTCGCCACAGTATTCGGCCTGGGCGTCGGTGATATTGAGCACCGCCACCTGCACGGGCGACAGCCACACCGGCAGCGCCCCCGCGTGCTGCTCGATCAAAATGCCAATGAAGCGCTCGAGACTGCCCACGATGGCGCGGTGCAGGATGACGGGGCGCTGGCGGCTGCCGTCTTCGGCCACGTACTCGGCATCGAGCCGCTCGGCCAGGTTGAGGTCGACCTGGATGGTGCCGCACTGCCACTCGCGGCCAATAGCGTCCTTCAGGGTGTATTCGATTTTGGGGCCGTAGAAAGCGCCGTCGCCCTCGGAGATGACGAAGTCGCAGCCGGCGTGGCGCAGGCTATCCATGAGCGCCTGCTCGGCCTTGTCCCACAGCGCGTCCGAGCCGATGCGCGCCGCCGGGCGGGTCGAGACCTTGTACAGGATCTCGGTAAAGCCAAAATCGGCGTACACCTTCTTGAGCAGCCGCGTGAACGCGTCACACTCGGGCAGGATCTGATCTTCGGTGCAAAAGATGTGGCCGTCGTCTTGCGTGAAGCCGCGCACACGCATGATGCCGTGCAGACCACCGGAGGGTTCGTTGCGGTGGCATTGGCCGAACTCACCGTAGCGCAGCGGCAAGTCGCGGTAGCTCTTGATACCCTGCTTGAAAATCAGGATGTGGCCCGGGCAGTTCATCGGCTTGAGCGCGTAGTCGCGCTTTTCCGACTCGGTCACGAACATGTTTTCGCGGTACTTGTCCCAGTGCCCGGTCTTCTCCCACAGCGCCTTGTCCAGGATCTGCGGCCCCTTGACCTCAAGGTAGCCATTGTCGCGATACACCTGGCGCATGTACTGCTCGACCTGCTGCCACAGCGTCCAACCCTTGGGGTGCCAGAACACCAACCCCGGCGCGTGGTCGTCGATATGGAACAGGTCGAGCTCGCGACCGAGCTTGCGGTGGTCGCGCCGCTCGGCCTCCTCCAACATGGTCAGGTATTTTTGCAGATCTTCCTTGCTGGCCCAAGCGGTGCCGTAGATGCGCTGCAGCATCTCGTTGCGGTGGTCGCCACGCCAGTAGGCGCCGGCCACCTTCATCAGCTTGAAGTGCTTGAGCTTGCCGGTGGAGGGCACGTGTGGCCCCCGACACAAATCCTCGAAAGCGCCCTCGCGGTACAAACTCACCTCTTCACCGGGCGGGATGCTCTCGATGATCTCCGCCTTGTAATGTTCGCCCAGCCCTTTGAAGTAGGCGACCGCCTCATCCCGCGGCAGCACGCGGCGCACCACCGGCTCATCGCGGGCGGCCAGCTCGGACATCTTCTGCTCGATCGCCACCAGATCATCGGGCGTGAACGGGCGTTTGTACGAAAAGTCGTAGTAAAAGCCGTTGTCGACCACCGGCCCGATGGTGACTTGGGCGTCCGGGTACAGCTCTTTGACCGCGTAAGCCAACAAGTGTGCAGTCGAATGGCGAATGATCTCCAGCCCTTCCGGATCCTTGGCCGTGAGAATCCAAACGCGGGCATCTCGCTCCAGCCGGTACGACAAGTCCACCAGGCGCGGCTGCGCCTCACCCTCGAACTGCACCTTGCCCGCGATCGCGGCCTTGGCCAGGCCTGGGCCGATGGCAGCGGCAACATCGCCCACGGTCAGCGGGGCGTCGAAAGAGCGTTGGGAACCGTCGGGAAGGGTAATTTGAATCATGTATGGGCTCACTGGCAAGAACTGGTCGGGCCCCGCCTCGGCGCAGACCAGCGCATAACCCTCCATTTTCGCACAGCGTGCCCGCCCCAGCGGTCATCGTCCGCCGTCGCAGCGGCAAAAAAGCGGGCACGCTATCATCCCCGCCATGGTCGGGGCCACGGGGCCGCCACGAGCGGCGGTGGTCCCTCAGGATCCACCCATCCGGCATTTCCATCGTATGCAGATCACCACGGAACAACTGTTCGACCACGCCCGCACCCACAACGCTTGGTTGCCGCGGGAGGTCCCCGACGCGCTGCTGCAGCGGCTGTACGACCTGATGAAATGGGGGCCAACGTCGGCCAATTGCAGCCCGACGCGTATCGTGTTCGTCACGTCGCCGGCTGCCAAGGCAAGACTGCTGCCGTGCTTGATGGAGGGCAACCGTGCCAAGACCGAAGCGGCGCCGGTCACCGCCATCCTCGGCATGGACATGGCTTTCTACGAAAAACTGCCCCAGCTCTTTCCCCACAACCCCGAGGCACGCCGCTGGTTCGAGGGCAACCCCGAGCTGATCCAGACGACCGCCCTGCGCAACGGCAGCCTGCAAGGCGGCTATTTCATTCTGGCGGCGCGCGCATTGGGTCTGGATTGCGGACCCATGAGCGGCTTCGACGCCGCCGCGGTGGATGCCGCCTTTTGGGGCGGCACCACGGTACGCACCAATTTCTTGTGCAACCTGGGCTACGGCGACGCCAGCCAACTGTTCCCACGCGGGCCCCGGCTGCCCTTCGATGAGGCTTGCCGCATCGAGTGATCGGCGGCAGCCGGGGCACCCCCGGGGGTCAGTGGAACTGCTCTTCTTCGGTCGACCCGGCTAGCGCCTTGACGCTGGAGGAGCCGCCCTGGATGACGGTGGTCACGTCGTCGAAGTAGCCCGCGCCCACTTCCTGCTGGTGCGACACGAAGGTGTAGCCCAGCTCGCGCGCCTTGAACTCGGGCTCTTGCACCATGTCCACATAGTGCTTCATGCCCTGGCCGCGCGCGTAGTGGTAGGCGAACATGAACGTGTTGTACCAGTTGATGTGGATGCCGGCCAGCGTGATGAACTGGTACTTGTAGCCCAGCTCGGACAGCTTGTCCTGGAACTCGGCGATCGTCTTGTCGTCGAGGTTTTTCTTCCAGTTGAAGCTGGGCGAGCAGTTGTAAGCCAGCAGCTTGCCGGGGTACTTTTCGTGGATGGCCTGGGCGAACTCACGCGCAAAGCCCAGGTCCGGCGTGCCGGTTTCGCACCACACCAGGTCGGCGTAGGGCGCGTAGGCCACGCCGCGGCTGATGGCCTGCTCCAGACCGTTCTTGACGCGGAAAAAGCCCTCCTGCGTGCGCTCGCCGGTCAGGAACGGACGGTCGTTGGCGTCGTGGTCGCTGGTCAGCAGGTTGGCCGCCTCGGCGTCGGTACGCGCCAGCACGATGGTGGGCACGCCCATCACGTCGGCGGCAAAGCGCGCCGCGATCAGCTTTTCCACCGCTTCCTGCGTCGGCACCAGCACCTTGCCGCCCATGTGGCCGCACTTCTTGACCGCCGCCAGCTGGTCCTCGAAGTGCACGCCCGCCGCGCCCGCGGCGATCATGTTCTTCATCAGCTCGAACGCGTTGAGCACGCCGCCGAAGCCAGCCTCGGCGTCAGCCACGATGGGCAGGAAGTAATCCACATAGCCCGCGTCACCAGGGCCGATGCCACGGCTCCACTGGATTTCGTCGGCGCGCTTGAAGGTGTTGTTAATGCGGCGCACCATCGTCGGCACCGAGTCGTAGGCGTAGAGCGACTGGTCGGGGTACATCGTCTCGGAAGTGTTGGCATCGGCCGCCACCTGCCAGCCCGACAGATACACCGCCTCCAGACCCGCCTTGGCCTGTTGCATCGCCTGACCGGCGGTCACGGCGCCAAAGGCGTTGACGTAGCCCTTCTTGGCTTCGCCGTTGATCAGGCGCCAGAGCTTGTCGGCACCGCGCTTGGCCAGCGTGTGCTCGATTTGCACCGAACCACGCAGCCGCACGACGTCGGCCGCGGTGTAGTTGCGCTTGATGCCCTTCCAGCGCGGGTTTTCGGCCCAGTCTTTTTCGAGGGCGGCAATCTGTTGCTCGCGGGTGAGGTTTTGTGACATGTCGACACTCCTGTGGTGGATGGGATGAAACCGCTCGGGACCATTGCCAGTGGGCTGATGGATACCCTGACCTGTTGCCTACAGTATAAGTCTTATATAAGACACATCACTGGTCTTGTGTCTTATACAAGACATTTTTTGATCTTTTAGAATCAAAGACGTAGCGACGCTATGCCACAATACGAAACCTTATTTCCGTGATACGAAAACTTGCAAATGCGGCGCGCCTCCTTGCTTTCACGATGGCGCAGCAGAGTTTCACCATATGAAAGTAGGGCGATGTCTGGGGCGCCATCGCCTTTGACCGGCGATGGGCCCGCGCCAGAACCCCATCACCGCGCGGTCGGCGCCGCAGACGAGCGCTGCAACTCCCAGCGCGCCGCCAACCGACCCGCGAATATGATGTGTAGGTGGGCGCCATCGGCCTGGGTACTGAGGCGCACGCCCGGCTGCGGCACCGGCTCCACCGCCGCCACTTGCAGCAGCCCCGTCGGCCAGCGCACCTGCAGGTCGGCCTCCATCGGCAGGTAGCCATCCAGATAGCGGCGCATCAGCGGCCCGACGTGCAGCCGCCAGCGCCCATCTTCCAGCGCATCGAGCGCGCGCGAGCGCAGGTCGATGCACACCGTGCCGCCGCGCTGCACCCCGGCTAGCTCGACCCGGTGCCCGTCCACCCAGGCGCGCTCCACCCCTTCCGCGCGCACGATCTCGATGTGTTGCACGCGATCGCGGTTGAACAGCACGACGATGCGCGGGTTGGGGTCGAGTTGCCGGTGGCAGGTCTGCACGCGCACCACCCCATCGCGCAGGCTGGACTCTTCGATCTCGACGCGCGAGTCATAGCGGTACGCGCCCGCGTCAGGTCGCTCGGCCAAAAAGCGCAGCTCACCCTCGCGCGCCACGTCGTCGAGTTCGAGCGGACGTGCGGGCGCCGCCAACGCTGCCATGAGCGTGGCCAACCCGACCGCGCACCTGGTTACCCAACCTTTGCCATCACGCATCGCCATTCCCCGAGCCTCATCGACCTAACCCATTGTGGGCGGCACTTTTCGCCAGGTCTCGAGGGTGGCCAAAAGCCACGCCAGGGATGGGGTTGTCGGGCCAGGGTCAAGCGGCGCCGATGCCCGGCACCAGCGCCCCGGCCGGCTCCCCGCGCCGCAGCGCGGCGGTGAAGGCCAGCATGCGCTCGATCGGCTGCCGCGCGCGGGGAATCAGCGCGGGATCGACATGGATTTCGTTGAGGCCCGTTTCGAGCACCTCCAGCACGCCCCGCAGGCTGTTCATGGCCATCCAGGGACAGTGGGCGCAGCTCTTGCAGGTGGCGCTGTTGCCCGCCGTGGGCGCCTCGATGAAGCGCTTGCCCGGGTTGAGGGCGCGCAGCTTGTGCATCATGCCGTTGTCGGTGGCGACGATGAACACCTCGGCGTCGAGCTCGGCCGCGGCCTTGAGGATCTGCGACGTCGAGCCCACCACGTCGGCTTGCGCCACCACCTCGGCTGGGCTTTCGGGGTGCACCAGCACCTTGGCGCCCGGGTGGTCGCGGCGCAGCTGCTCCAGCTCGAAGGCCTTGAACTCGTCGTGCACCACACACGAGCCGCGCCACAGCACCATGTCGGCACCGGTTTCGCGCTGGATGTAAGCGCCCAGGTGTTTGTCAGGCGCCCACAGGATTTTGTGGCCCGCATCGCGCAGCGCGCGCACGATGTCGAGCGCGCAGCTGGAGGTGACCAACCAGTCCGCTTGCGCTTTGACCGCCGCGCTCGTGTTGGCGTAGACGACCACGGTGCGGTCCGGGTGCTGGGCACGAAACGCCGCAAAATCGTCCGCCGGACAACCCAAGTCGAGCGAGCACGTGGCGTCCAGATCGGGCATGAGCACCGTCTTTTCGGGCGACAGGATCTTGGCCGTCTCGCCCATGAAGCGCACGCCCGAGACGACGAGCGTGCGCGCCGGATGGTCGCGGCCAAAGCGCGCCATCTCCAGGCTGTCGCTCACGATCCCGCCGGTCTCCTCGGCCAGATCCTGCAAGTCCGGGTGCACATAGTAGTGCGACACCATGACGGCGTTGCGCTCGCGCAGCAGCGTGCGGATGCGCGCTTTGAGCGCCTCGCGCTCGGCTGGCGAGGGCTCCTCGGGCACGCGCGCCCACGCGTGGCGCGTGGTGCAGGCGGGCTGTTCGACATCGACTTCGATCAGGGTAGCCATGGTGACATCAAATGGGGTATAGCCGCATCGACAGGTCGATGGCGCGAATGTCCTTGGTCAGGGCACCAACCGAGATGCGGTCGACGCCCGTCTCGGCCAGCGCGCGCACGGTCTGCAGGTTGACGCCTCCGGAAATCTCCAGCACGGCGCCGCCGTCGGGATGGGCGTCGTTGATGCGCACCGCCTCGCGCAGCGTGGCCAAATCCATATTGTCGAGCAAGACGACGCGCGCGCCCGCATCGAGCGCCTCGCGCAACTGCGCCAGCGTCTCGACCTCGATCTGCACGAACAGCGCCTGCGGCGCGAGCGCCTGCACGCGCTCGAGCGCCGCGCGCACACCGCCCGCAGCGGCGATGTGGTTTTCCTTGATGAGCACGGCGTCGTGCAGGCCCATGCGGTGGTTCAGACCGCCCCCCACACGCACCGCGTATTTCTGCGCCACACGCAGACCCGGCAGCGTCTTGCGCGTGTCGCAGATGCGCGCGCGCGTGCCCTGTACCGCTGCCACGAACTGCGCCGTCTGCGTCGCCACCGCCGACAGGGTTTGCAAAAAATTGAGCGCCGTGCGCTCGGCCGACAGCAGCGCGCGCGCCTGCGCCTGCACCTCGAACACCACCGCCCCGGCCGCGACGCGCTCGCCATCGCGCACGTGCCAGCGCCACTGCGCGCTGGGGTCGAGCGCCTGCACGGCGGCGCGCACCCACGGCTCGCCGCACACCACCGCCGGCTCGCGCGCGTTCACCCGCGCCCCCATGCGCAAGTGGGCATCGACCAGCGCGGCCGTCGCGTCACCGGTGCCCACGTCTTCGGCCAGCGCGCGCGCCACGTCGGCGGCCGCCTGGGCAGCGATGTCGGGCAAGGGGGGCTGCAGGGACAGCGGATCGGGACGAGCGGAAGAAGCCATCGTGAAGTGCTACGAAAACGCCAGCCGCTAGCATAGCGGCATTGGCAAGGGCCCTGTATGGAATAGACTTGCGCGTCTCGTCGAGAAGCTGACCATGACCGATCCCACCGCCCGCACCCCCTACGGCACCCTGCCCTCGGCGTCGCCACTGCCGCCGCGCAAGCCCATCAGCCTGCCGCGCCTGCACGAGATGCGCGAGCGCGGCGAAAAAATCGCCATGCTCACCGCGTATGACGCGACGTTCGCCGCGGTGGCCGACCACGCGGGCGTGGATTGCTTGCTGATTGGCGACTCGCTGGGCATGGTGTGCCAGGGGCGACCCAGTACCGTGGGCGTATCCCTGTCCGAGATGGTCTACCACACCGAGTGCGTGGTGCGCGGCGTGCGTCGCGTGCAGGGCACGGTGTGGATCATCGCCGACCTGCCGTTTGGTAGCTACCAAGAATCACGCGAGCAGGCCATGCGCAGCGCCGCCGCCCTCATGCAAGCCGGCGCGCACATGGTCAAGCTCGAGGGTGGCGGCTGGACGGTGGAGACCGTGCGCTTTTTGGTCGAGCGCGGCATCCCCGTGTGCGCCCACCTGGGCCTGACCCCGCAGACCGTGCACGCCATCGGCGGCTATCGGGTGCAAGGCCGCAGCGACGCCGAGGCACAGCAACTGCGCCGCGACGCGCTGGCGCTGCAGGACGCGGGCGCGGCCATGCTGGTGTTGGAGATGGTGCCCGCGGCGCTGGCCGCCGAGATCACGCAGCAGCTGCCGCGCTGTCACACGATCGGCATTGGCTCAGGCTCGGGCACCGCGGGCCAGGTGCTGGTCATGCACGACATGCTGGGCGTGCACTTGGGCAAAACGCCAAAATTCGTGCGCAACTTCATGGACGGGGCGGCCAGCGTGCACGACGCCATGGCCGCCTACGTCGCCGCCGTCAAGAACGGCACCTTCCCCGACAACACCCTGCACGCGTGGTAAACGCCGCTGCCTCATGCAAGTCATCCACACCATCGCCGAACTGCGGCAAGCCCTGGCCCGCTACGACAGCCCCGCCTTCGTGCCCACCATGGGCAATTTGCACGACGGCCACCTGGCCCTGGTGCGGCGTGCGCGCACCCTGGGCGATGTCAGCGTCGTCAGCATCTTCGTCAACCGGCTGCAATTTTTGCCACACGAAGACTTCGACACCTACCCACGCACGCTGGACGCCGACTGTGCCCGGCTGGCCGAGGTCGGCTGCGACATCGTCTTTGCGCCCGCCGAGTCCGAGCTCTACCCGCAGCCGCAGACCTTCAAGGTGCAGCCGCCTGCGGCGCTGGCCGACCTGCTGGAAGGGCACTTCCGCCCGGGCTTTTTCACCGGTGTGTGCACGGTGGTGATGAAGCTGTTCCAGTGTGTGTTTGCCCAAGCCAAAGGCGAGCGCCACGCCGTCTTTGGCAAGAAGGACTACCAGCAGCTCATGATCATCCGGCAGATGGTGCAGCAGTTCGCGCTGCCCATCACCATCCACGGTGGCGAGATCGAGCGTGCCCCGGATGGATTGGCACTGAGCTCTCGCAACGGCTACCTGTCGCCACAGGAACGCGCCGAGGCGCCGCAATTGCTGCTGGCGCTGCGCACGCTGGCCGCGGGCGTGCTGGCGGGCGAGCACAACCTGGCCGCGCTCGAACACCATGCCATGCAGACCTTGGCCGCGCGCGGCTGGCAGCCCGACTACCTGACGGTGCGCCGCCGCGAAGACCTGCAGCCCCCCACCGAGCACGACCTGCAACCCGGTCGGCTGGTGGCCCTGGGGGCTGCGCGCTTGGGGCGCACGCGCTTGATCGACAACTGGGAATTTTGACGCCCGGCCCCGCCGGAGCGCTCATTCGGCCACCGAATCGCGCGCCATCAGGCGCGTGACCGCATCGCGGGGCTGCAAAGTCCCATCGAGCAGCGCCACCACGGCGCCGGTGATGGGCATGCGCACGCCCAGCGCGTGTGCACGTTGCGCCACGGTGCGCGCGCTGTAGACGCCCTCGGCCACGTGCCCCAGCGACGCCACCGCCTGCGCCAGGCTCATGCCCTGCGCCAGCAGCAGGCCGACCTGGCGGTTGCGGCTGAGGTCACCAGTGGCGGTGAGCACCAGATCGCCCAAGCCCGACAGTCCCATGAAGGTCTCGGCCCGTGCCCCCAGCGCCGTGCCCAGGCGCGTGATTTCGGCCAGCCCCCGGGTGATGAGCGCGGCGCGCGCATTGTGCCCCAGGCGCAGCCCGTCGCACAGGCCGGTGGCGATCGCCATCACGTTTTTCACTGCCCCGCCCACCTCGACCCCCACCAGGTCGTCGTTGGCATAAACGCGCAGGTGGCCGCCATGAAACGCCTGCACCAGCGTGGCGCGCACCCCCGCATCGGCACTGGCGGCCACCAACGCCGTGGGCAGGCCGGCCGCGACCTCCTGCGCAAAGCTGGGGCCACTGAGCACACCCACGCGCAGCGCCGGCGCGACACGGGCAGCGATCTCGTGTCCGAGCAGCCCTTCGGCGCTGCCCTCGGGCGGCCGCTCGAAGCCCTTGCACAGCCAGGTCACGGGCACCGCCGCGCGCCCCGCCTCGGGCAACATCCGGGCCAGCCACTGCAGCCACTGGCGCAGCCCGGCCATGGGGGTGGCGACGACGACCAAGTCGGTCTGCGTCAGCCACGGCAGCAGCCCCTCGGGGTCGCCGCCTGCGCACACCAACCCGGGCGGCAGCGGCACCCCGGGCAAATAGCGGGCGTTGACCCGCTCGGCGCGCAGGCGTTCGGCCTGCGCCGGGTCGCGCACCCACAAGTGCACCTGGTGGGTGACGCTGGCGGCCAAGGCCAGTGCCGTGCCCCAGGCACCGGCACCGATCACCGTGATGTGCATGGCGCGATCGCGTGACGCGCGGTCCTCGACGGTCGGTGTGCGCCTTTAGGCGTTGGCGGTCGCGCCGTTGGCCTGCTGGGCCTGCTGCTGCTCGTACATGGCCTGGAAGTTGATCTCAGCCATGTGCACGGGCGGGAAGCCGGCACGGGTGATCAGGTCGGCCACGTTGGCGCGCAGATAGGGGTAGATGATCTGCGGGCAGGCAATGCCCAGGATGGGACCCATCTGCTCCTGCGGCAGATTACGGATCTCGAAAATGCCCGCCTGCTTGCACTCGACCAGAAAGACGGTGCGCTCGCCGATCTTGGTGTGCACGGTGGCCGTCACCCCCACCTCATACACACCGTCGGCCAACGCCTGCGCCTCGACGCCGAGCTGGATGTCGACGCTGGGCTGCTGCTGCTCCAGAAAGATGGCGGGCGAGTTGGGTTGCTCGAGCGACGACTCCTTCAGGTAGACGCGCTGGATTTGAAAAACCGGGGTTTGATCGTCGGACATGGTGACAGGCAGGTTGGGCGGGGACGCCACGGCATGTGGCCCCGCGGGTCGAAAACTCACTGGCGACGCGATCGTCACCCGTGACTGCGCCCGATTATGCCGGAGGATGAGACCGCAGCCCTCGCCCCGGGCGCGCCTACCATCATCGACCGACCGTCAGCGCCCCTGCAGCAAGGGCGCCAGACCGCCCGCCGCGTCCAGCGCGTGCAGGTCGTCGCAGCCGCCGATGTGGCGCCCGTCAATGAAGATCTGCGGCACGCTCGTGCGCCCAACCCGTCGCGCCATTGCTTCGCGCACGTCGGGCCGACCGTCGACGTTGATTTCCTCCCACTCGGTCACGCCGCGCGCGCGCAGCAGCGCCTTGGCACGGTGGCAATAGGGGCAATAGTCACTGCTGTAGATCTGTACGTGCGCCATCGGGGTGTCTCCAGATACGGCATCAGGCCTTTTGCACCGGCAGGCCTGCACTGCGCCAGGCGGCCATGCCCCCTGCCAGCGACACCGCGCGCTCGTAGCCCAATTTCTTGGCGATGGCCACGGCGCGCCGCGAGCGCATGCCCGAGGCACACACCAACACCAGCGGCGTGGCCTTGTTTTTGACCGCCTGGGGCAACTGCTGCTCCAGCGCGTCCAACGGAATGTTGCGCGCGCCCGCGATGTGCCCTCCTGCATACTCTGACGGCGAACAGACGTCGATCACCACCGCTTTTTCGCGGTTGATGAGCTGCACCGCTTGCGTGGGCGTCACCCCGCCCGCAGCGCCACCCGCCGCCGGCCACAACAGCAACACGGCCGAGCCCACGGCCACGGCCACCAAGATCCAGTTCTGCGCAATGAAATCCACTCCGTTTGCCTTCCATCATTGGGTTGAGGGCCCGCGGCCCAACACGGGTGGTATTCTAGAATGTCGCTTTGTCTGGCGTCCGCCGCCGCTCCATACCCCTGCCACCATGCACAAGCTCGTCCTCATCCGCCACGGCGAATCCACCTGGAACCTGGAAAACCGATTCACCGGCTGGACCGACGTCGACCTCACGCCCACCGGCGTGTCGCAGGCGATGTCGGCAGGGCGCCTGCTCAAGGCCGAGGGCTGGGACTTCGACCTGTGCTTTACCAGCGTGCTCAAGCGCGCCATCCACACCCTGTGGTACGCGCTGGACGAGATGGACCGCGCCTGGCTGCCCGTCATCAAAGACTGGCGGCTCAACGAGCGCCACTATGGCGCGCTGCAGGGCCTCAACAAGGCCGACATGGCGCGGCAGTACGGTGAGGAACAGGTGCTCGTGTGGCGCCGCAGCTACGACGTGCCGCCGCCCCCGCTGGATCCCAACGACCCGCGCAGCGAACGCCACGACCGCCGCTATGCGCACCTGCCTCCTGAGCAGATTCCGCTGACCGAGTGCCTCAAGGACACGGTGGCGCGCGTCGTGCCCTACTGGAACGACACCATCGCGCCCGCCATCCGGCGCGGCGAGCGCGTGCTCATCTCGGCGCACGGCAATTCGATCCGCGCGCTCATCAAGCACCTGGATGGTATCTCGGACGCTGACATCGTCGGGCTCAACATCCCCAACGGCATTCCGCTGGTGGTCGAGTTCGACGATGACCTGCGTCCGCTGCGCCGCTACTATCTGGGTGATGCGGCCGCGGCCGAGGCGGCAGCAGCAGCCGTGGCCCACCAAGCCAAGGCCTGACGAAAGCGCCCAATATCGCCAGGCCCGTCCGGAACCGGGCGAGCGCAGCGGCGCTCCAAGAGGTATATTGAGGCGTCGATTGACGAACGGGACTGTCATGGGGCACAAATTGAAGATTGCCGGTTGGATCGCGCTGGGGGCGCTGGCGGGCGCATTGACGACCGTGCAACTACAAGCCACGGCGCGCGCATCGCTGGCGCCATTGCCGTTGGAAGAGCTGCAGCAGCTCGCAGCGGTCTTCGGCATGATCAAGAC
>NZ_CALIND010000099.1:0-9402 GCF_938045175.1 uncultured Tepidimonas sp. | reverse complement strand
GCCTGCCCGCTGGCCAGCTGGCGGATGCGCGCGACCAAGCCAGAGGTCTCCGGTGGCTCGCCGCCCAAGCCCTGGTGCCGCGCCAGCAGCCCTTTGAGCGCGTCGCTCGACTCCAGCAATACATCGACCATGGGCGCGGTCGGCACCAGTTCATGGCGGCGCAGCTTGTCGAGCAGCGATTCCATCTGGTGTGTCAGCTCGGCAACGTCCTCGAAGCCGAAAGTCGCGGCGCCCCCTTTGATCGAGTGCGCGCAGCGGAAGATCGCGTTGAGTGTCTCGTCGTCGACCGTGTCCAGGTCCAGGTTGAGCAGCAGCTGCTCCATCTGCTCCAGGTTCTCGCCCGCTTCTTCGAAGAAGATTTGGTAGAACTGGGTCAGGTCGAAGCCGTCATTCGCGGTGTCTGCCATGGCGGGGCTCTCGGTCGTCTCGGGGCGGGTGGACGTGGGGGTCAGCGGATGACCTTGCGGATCACTTCGATCAGCCGGTTTGGGTCGAACGGCTTGACCAGCCAGCCGGTGGCGCCGGCAGCCCGGCCCGCTTGCTTCATCTGGTCGCTCGACTCCGTGGTCAGGATCAGGATGGGCGTCTGCGCGTATTGGGGATGCTCGCGCAGCTTGCGCGTCAGGCCGATGCCATCGAGCCGCGGCATGTTCTGGTCCGTCAGCACCAGGTCGAACCGCTGTTTCTGTGCTTTCTCGTAGGCGTCGACGCCATCGACGGCCTCCACCACTTGAAAGCCCGCGCCCACCAGGGTGAACGACACCATTTTGCGCATGGAGGCGGAATCATCAACGGCCAGGATCGAGTGCATGGGCGAACCTTGTGGAAGTGAAAATGTTCAAAACAATTCAATGGAGCCGGCATCCATCTCACTTTGGGTGACCGGATTGGGCCGCTGAGGCAGGTGGGTGACCACCATGCCCACTTCGTCCTCTTCGGGCTCCATGACCTGCTCGGCCAGCGTGTATGCGCAGCCGCGCAGCACTTTGCCCGTATGAACCAGCAGTTGCGTGGCCATGTCGTGGAATTGCAGCTCCAGCACGGCGCTGCGCAGCGTTTCGCGCAGCTCTTGCAGCGCGGGCGAATCGTGTGCCGGCTCCAGAGCATCTGCGGCGGCAAGGGCGCGGTTGAAGCGGTCCAACAGGTTGCTGGTCGCGTGATCCAGCAGCCCCTCCAGGCGCTTGAGGTCGTTCATCGCCACCAGCAGCGAATCCTGCAAATCGGCCACCACGGCCAAGCGAACCTCGACGGTGGGTTCATCATCGGCCTCGGCCGGCGCGGGTCGGGGCTCGATCACGGTCACCTCTTCCCGCGGCCAACGGCGGCGCTGGGGTTGAGGGGCGGGGGATGCCGGATCTGCCATGGGAAAGCCCAAAAGGGGATCGGATAGGATCGGTATCCGTAAATATACCGGCATCTGGTGCCGGTGCGACCCGGGGTTGTTCCGGATCGTGACGAAAATCGATGTTGGGGCGATTTGGGGCACACTTTCCCGCACAATCGGGACCGACGGGGTGCAGCGCCGCGTCGGTGAAGCCGACTGGGCTGCTGCCGGCGCGCCCGTGTCCCCTTGACTTGTTGCGGTTCGTCGTCGCGTGAACGTTTTGCGTCTTTTGCATCTAGAAGACAACCCGGTCGATCACGGGTTGCTGGTGCGCGCGCTGCGCCGCGCGGAGGTCGAGGCCGACGTGGTGCTGGTCGATGCGATGCCAGCGTTTCAGGCTGCGCTGGCCGACGGCGCTGCCCCGGCTTTCGACGCTGTGCTCGCCGACTACCACCTGGCCGGGTTCTGCGGCATGGAGGCGTGGGAGTGGTTGCAGGCGCAAGGGCTCGATCTTCCGTTCATTCTGGTCTCCGGTGCCATCGGTGAGGCCACCGTGGCCGACGCCATGGTGCGCGGCGTCAGCGACTATGTAGACAAGTCACAACTGTCACGCCTGCCGCGGGTGCTGCTGCGGGCGCTGGAGTTGTCGGCGACACGGCGCGCGCAGGCCGAAGCGGCGCGTGAGCTGGCCGCCTCGCGCCAGCGCCTGCTGGAGCTGACCGAGCACCTGCAAACGAGCATCGACCGCGAGCGCGCCGACATCGCGCGCGAGATCCACGACGACATCGGCGGTGCCTTGGCAGCCGTCAAGCTGGATTTGGCGTGGCTGGCGCGCCGCTTGATGGACGAGGAGGCGCTGGCGCACGTGCGCTCGGCGCTGGCGATGGCCGAACAGGCGCTCGAGGCCAGCCAGCGCCTCATGCGCAACCTGCGCCCTGCGGTGCTCGACCAGGGCCTGATGCCGGCGCTGCAATGGCTCACGCGCACGTTTGCCGAGCGCACGGGGCTGGAGGTGCAGCTGCGCGGCAGGCTGCGCCAGCCGTTGCTCGCCCGCCACGAGATGGTGGCATACCGCACGGTACAAGAGGCGCTCACCAACGTGCTCAAACACGCGCAGGCGCGCCGGGTCACGATCGACGTCAGCGATCTGGAGGATCACCTCACGATCGAAATCGCCGACGACGGGCGCGGCGCGAGCGCGCAGGAGCTGGGCAAGGAGCGCTCGTTTGGGCTGCTGGGCCTGCGTGAGCGCGCCCAATCCGTGGGCGGCTGGCTGGACGTGGTCACGGCCCCCGGCCAGGGCATGACCTTGATCCTGTCGGTGCCGCTGGCCGAGGCGTTATCGACGACGCATGAGGAGGACGACGCATGATTCGTGTGGTGCTGTGCGACGACCATGCCGTGGTGCGCCGCGGGGTGCGCGACACGCTGATGGAAGCCACGGACATCCAGGTGGTGGCCGAAGCCGACAGCTACCCCGCGCTGCGCGAAGCCCTGCGACGCGAAAAGCCCGACGTGCTGCTGCTGGATGTGGACTTGCCCGGCCGCAGCGGGTTGGAGATCCTTGCCGTGCTGCAAGAGGAGGGCAACCCGGTGCGCACGGTCATGGTCAGCATGTACCCGGAGGACCAGTACGCCATCCGCTGCCTGCGCGCGGGCGCCATGGGGTATTTGAACAAGGGCGGTGACCCGCAGGCGCTGATTGCCGCCGTGCGCACCGTGGCGCAGGGGCGCAAGTACATCACCCCCGAGATTGCCGAGCTGCTGGCCAACCACTTGCAAGCGCCCGACAGCGGCGAGCTGCACGACAGCCTGTCCGAGCGCGAGCTGCAGACGCTGCGCCTGATTGCCTCGGGCAAGAAGCTGTCGCAGATTGCCGAGGCGCTCATGATCAGCCCCAAGACCGTGAGCGTCTACCGTGCGCGCGTGCTGGAAAAGCTGGGGTTGAGCAACAACGCCGAGCTCACCGTCTACGCGATCCGCAACAAGCTGGTGTGAGCGCTCATACGCCGACCAGCCCCGCCAGCAGCTGCATTAGGCGCCGCATTGGCTCGGCCAGCAGCGGCAGCGACGCCGCGATGCCGATCAGCCCCACCGACAGCGTGAGGGGAAAGCCGATCGCGAACACGTTCATCTGCGGGGCGATGCGCGAGATGATGCCCAGCACCACGTTGACGAACAGCAGCGTGGCAATCAGTGGCAGCGCGATCCACAGCCCGTGCGAGAAAATGACTGCCCCCAACTCGAACAGCCGCATCTGCCGCAGCGCGCTCCAACTGTCGTCGCCGACCGGGAACGTCGTGAAGCTCGCCGCCACGGCCTGGATCAGCAACAGGTGCCCGTTGAGCACGATGAACAGCAGCATGGTGACGTTGCCGTAGAAGCGCCCGACGGTGCTCGCCTGCGAGCCGGTGCTCGGGTCGAAGAAGCCGGCAAAGTTCAAGCCCATTTGCAAGCCGATGATTTCGCCTGCCATTTCGATGGCGGCAAAGACGATGCGTGCCGCCAGCCCGATGGACAGGCCGATGGCGAGTTGTTGCACGACCGCGCCGAGCGCGTGTGGGCTGTTGAGCGACAGCGTGGGCGGTGCGGGCAGGGCGGGCTGGATGCACACGGCGATCACGAACGCCAGCCCGATGCGCGTGCGCACCGGCACCGACCGTGACGAAAACAGCGGTGCCGCCGAAAATACCCCCAGAATGCGCAAAAACGGCCAGAAGATGGGTGCGATCCAGCCCATCAGCTGTGCCTCGGTGAAGGTCAAAAAGACGCCGTCCATGGCGCTGGTAGCCGTCGCGCCTGCGGGTGGCTCAGACCGCGTACTCCGGAATGGCCAGCAGTACCCGGCGGATGAACTCGACCAGTGTGGTCAGCATCCAAGGGCCCGCGATTGCAAAGACCGCCACCGCCGCCACCAGCTTGGGAACGAAGGACAGCGTTGCCTCGTTGATTTGCGTGAGCGCCTGAAACAGGCTGATCACCAACCCGACCACCAATACCGTGCCCAAAACGGGCGCTGACACCGCCAACAGCGTGAACATCGCTTGCTGGGCCAGGGTGAGGACGGCTTGCGGCTCCATGCGGGCTCCTTTATGGGGTGGCAAAGCTGGCGGCCAACGAGCCGATGAGCAGATTCCAGCCGTCGGCCAGTACGAACAACATGAGCTTGAACGGCAGCGCCACCAGCACCGGCGACAACATCATCATGCCCAGCGACATCAGCACGCTGGCCACGATCATGTCGATGATCAGGAACGGGATGAACACCATGAACCCGATCTGAAACGCCGTCTTGAGCTCGCTGATGACGAAGGCAGGCACCAGCACCCGCAGGGGTGCGTCGTCAATGCGGGTGTCGGGCGGGAGCTTGGCCAGGTTAACGAAGAGTTGGAAGTCCGCTTGGCGCGTCTGGCCCTTCATGAACTCGCGCATGGGCGCTTCGGCAGCGGCGACCGCCTGCTCGAAGCTGGCCTGTCCCGTGCTGTAGGGACGGTACGCCGTCTCATAAACCTTGTCCAGCGTCGGCCCCATGACGAAGAAGGTCAGAAACAACGACAGGCCGATGATGACCTGGTTGGGCGGTGACGCTTGCGTGCCCAGCGCCTGGCGCAGCAGCGACAGCACGATGACGATGCGGGTAAACGCTGTCATCATGAGCAAAATGGCCGGCAAAAACGACAGCGCCGTGAAAAACAGCAGCGTCTGGATCGGCACCGAGTAACTGGTGCCGCTCGGCCCCTGTCCGATGACCAGGGGCAGTTGTCCCGGCGGGGTGGACTGGGCCCACAGCGCCGCGCTGCCCGTGGCCAGCGCCAGCGCCAGTGCCCCTTGCAGCCAGCGGCACCTCGCCGTCATGGGGTGGGCTCCCGTCGTGGCTCGTGGGTTTGCAGCGCCCGCGCCACGTCCGCGTAGCGGGGCGTGGGCGGCGCCCCGGGGCTGGCCGGGGCAGGGCTGGCGGCGCCCCGCCGAGCGGTGGTCCCCAGCGGCTGCACGTGCAGCGTGCGCACGTGCTGGGGCGTGACGCCCAGCGTCAGCTGCACCAGGCCCGCCGGGCCGTCGAGTTCCACCACCACCACGCGCTGCTGCGGGCCGACCATCAGCTGCGACACCACGCGCAGCGCGGCCGTATCGCCGCTGGAGGCTTGCCGTTGCCGGCGCCACCAGTGTGCCCCCCAGGCCAGCCCCGCCAGTATCGCCAGCAAGGCGAGGGCGGGGGCCAGCGATGCCCAGGTGCCGCTCATGTTCCCGCGCTCAATGCTTGCTCAGGCGCCGCAGGCGCTCCGACGGTGTCACGATGTCGGTCAGGCGGATGCCGAACTTCTCGTTGACCACCACCACTTCACCCTGCGCGATCAAGTAGCCGTTGACCAACACGTCCATCGGCTCGCCCGCCAGCGCATCGAGCTCGACGATCGAGCCCTGCGCCAGCTGCAAGATGTATTTGATCGGCACCTTGGTGCGGCCCAGCTCCACCGACAGCGTGACGGGGATATCGAGCACCATGCTGATGTCGTTGTTACCCGTCGGGGCTGGCGGTGTACCGTCGAAGGCTGGCGCGCTGGCAAACGCACCGCCACCGCCGTGGTCGGTGCTGGCCTGCTCCTGCAACGCTTGCGCCCACTCGTCGGCCAGGGCCTGTTCGTCCACCGGGGTGGCCGGCGGGTTGTCGTTCTCATTTGTCATAGTTCATCCCTCCGTGGGCGTGCCAACTCTGGTCACTGCTGCGGATGGTGCGCACCACCTTCAGGGCGTACTTGCCCTTGTGGGTGCCGTATTCACATTCGAGCACGGGCACACCGTCCACTTTGGCCTGGATGATGCGCTGTCGTTCCAGCTCGATGAAATCGCCCGGCTTCATGGCCAGCAATTGCTCGACCGTGGCCTCCGCCGTGGCCAGTTCGGCCACCAATTCGACCTCTGCCGCCTGGATCTCGTGGCTCAGCAGTTTGACCCAGCGTCGGTCGACTTCCATCGAGTCGCCCTGCGTGTTGGAATACAGCAGGTCGCGGATCGGCTCCAGCGTCGAGTAGGGGATGCACACATGTAGCGAGCCGGTGATGTCCCCAATCTCCAGCGTAAAACTGGTGCTGACGACGATTTCGCTGGGCGTGGCGATGTTGGCAAACTGCGGTTGCATCTCCGAGCGCTGGTACACCAGTTCCAGGGGGTACACGCCCTTCCACGCTTTCTTGTACTCTTCGGAGATGACATCGACCATGCGGTTGATGACGCGCTGCTCGGTGGGAGAGAAGTCGCGCCCCTCGATGCGGGTGTGAAACTTCCCCGTGCCACCGAACAGGCTGTCGATGACGCCAAACAGCAGGGTCGGCTCGCACACCACCAGGCCACTGCCACGCAGCGGGCGCACAGCCATGATATTGAAGTTGGTTGGCACCACCAGCTCGCGCAGGAACATGCTGTACTTTTGTACCTGCACCGGGCCGACCGAAATTTCTGGGCTGCGACGGATGAAGTTGAACAACCCCACGCGCAAGTTGCGCGCGAAACGCTCGTTGATGACCTCCATCGTGGGCATGCGCCCACGCACGATGCGTTCCTGGCTGGACAGATCGTAGGTGCGGATGCCACCGGTCTGCACCTCTTCCTTGGCCAGCTTCTGGCTCTCGCCGGTGACGCCCTCGAGCAGGGCGTCGATCTCGTCCTGGGACAAAAACGCGTCGCTCATGGTCGTCCGTCTAGTGCGTCAAGTGCAAGGTGCCTGTTGCTTCACTGCACGATGATGCTGGAAAACAATACCGCCTCGACCGGGCTGTAGCCCTTGTAAGGTTCCATGTCGGCGGTCTTTTGCACCAGCTCCAGGATTTCTTCGGCCAGCTTGGCCTTGCCGTCGGCGCTGAGCAGCTCGTCGGCCGTGCGGCGCGAGATCAGCATCAGGATGCCGCTGCGGATGGCGGGCATGTATTTTTTGACTTCCTCGGCCGTCTTGGCATCTTCGAGCTGCAGGGTCAATCCGACTTGGGCATAGCGCACCGTGCCGGGGTCCGCCAAGTTGACCACCACGGCATCCAGCGGCATGAAAGTGGGCGCGGCCGCTGCGTCCTTCTTCTTCGGCTTGGGCTTGGCTTTCTCGTGATTGGCGGGCGCCTCAGCTTCGTGCTCTTCTCCCCCGCCTTTGAGGAGGAAGAAGGCGGCGCCCCCCGCTGCCGCGAGCACGACGACGAGGGCGATAATGATGATCAGGAGCTTTTTGCTCTTGGGTTTTTCGGCGGGGGCGGCTGCTGGGGCGGACATGATGTCAAAGGCATACCAAGGATGAACCGATCGCCGACGACACGACGTCGGGCGCGACGTGGCCTATTGTGTCACGGCTGGCCGCGCACGCAACGAGGAGCGTCGAATGCATTGTCGCGCCCTCTCGAACGCTGTCCAAAGCCCAAAAACCGGGTGCTTTGTCCTGTTGCTCGGTAGGCTGGCGGCACCACTGCCCGCGCACGCCGTGGCGCGACTGGGAACGTCGCTGCCCCCAGGCCGTGTCGCTCAGGCATAGACGTCGAGCCCGACGCCGCCCCTGTCTCGCTGCAAGCGCGCCGAGGACACGGGTTCCGCGGCGTCCGTCCCGGTCAGGGCCGTCAACCCCATGCGCACCGCGCGGCCAGCGGCGGGTGTGCCCGAATCCTGGCCTTGGCCCTGGGCCGATTGCCCCCCCACCTCCATGCCGCCCAGTGCCAAGCCGGCGCGCGCCAGCGCATCGGCCAGTGCGGTCGGTGCCTGCGCTTGAATCAACTGGCGCAGGGCCGCGTCGTCGGTGCGAAAGCGCAGTTGCGCCACGCCGTCGTTGAGCGTCACGTCAACGGACAAGGGGGTGTCCAGCCCCTCGCGCACCGAGAAGCTGGCGCGCTGCGTCTTGCCACTGGCCCACAGGCTCACTTGGGCGCCGATGGCTTCGAACGTGTCGGCGAGTGCTGCGCCTAACTGCAGGCCGAAGTCGGCGGACTCGGCTCCTTCCGTCGCGGCGGGGGCGCTGATCGGGTCGCCGATGCCGGGGTTGCCCGTCGTCGGCCCGTCGGTGGTGCGTGCGGCCTCGCGCCGGTCGCCGGCCACGGACAGGCCGTTGGGTTCCGCCCCCGCCAGGGCCTGCGCGGCGGCAGGCGCGGCAGAGGCCAGCAGCGCATCCAGCCGCGCAGCGCCCGCGGTGTCGTGGGGCCCGGCCGCATCACTGCGGGCGCGTGCATCCTCGGCGACGGGCGAGGCATTGGCACTCTCGGCAGCGGTGGCGCGCGTACCTGCAGTGGGGCGCTGCTTGGCGCGCGCCAGTGTCGAAACCCACTGACCAAAGGGGGCGCCTGCCGTGCCGGCGTCGGCTGCTGGCCCCGCCGAGTGGCCCAAGCCGCCCTCGCCGGCCAGGTCGGCGACCGGGTTGCCGCGGCGCTTGCTGCCGTCTCCCGTAGACGCCGCGGGATCGGGAACGAGCGCCTGTGGTGGCGGGTCGGTCTCCGTCGGTGTCGCATCGCTCGCCTGCGCCGTTGCCGCCAGGCTGCCAGCCAGGACTGCCAACAGCGGGTTCTCGGTCGGTGTCGACGTCGGGTCATTGGCCGTGTCGGGCGCCGACACGCTCGTCTTCGCGTCGGTGGCGATGTCGTCCACCGCAGGACCGCCCGCGTCGTCGGCAGACAGTCCAGCCAGCAGCTGGGCGAACGGGTCGTTTTGGGCCGGGTCGGCGGCGCTGGCGGCGGTCGCGGCTGGGCGGTTCGCACGCTGGGTCGCTGGGGTGGCGTGCGCGTGCGAGGCGGCTTCGGTTTTCATGGCGGGGCTCCTCTAGGCGGCGGGACAAGGCATCACGGATGCGGCGGATGGCGCCGTCGGTGCACGGTGGCCGCCATTTCGTCGAAGGCTTTTTGTTCCAGGCGCTGCTGACGCCGCAGCCAATCGTGCTGCCAGCGCTGTTGCACGCGCTGCAGCGTGGCGAGCGCGCGCTCGGCGTCGATCAGTTGCGCCTCGTGGTGCGCGATGCGCGCGTCCAACTGTTGCAGCACCTGCGTCTGGTAGCCGATGGCTTCCTCCAGCTTGACCATGAATTGCCGGTGCGTGGCCAGCAGGGTGGGACTCACCCCCGCGCT
>NZ_CALIND010000098.1:0-9183 GCF_938045175.1 uncultured Tepidimonas sp. | reverse complement strand
ATCTCGTCGTCCCCGGCCCAGCCGGTGGCCAGCAGCACCGCGCGGCGCGCCGGATCGGTGGCCAGCCAGTCGCGCGCGCGCGACTCGGCCAGCCGCGACTTGCCGCTCTTTTGCCCACCCAGAATCAGTTCGCAACGCGGTGTGTTAGCCATAGCGGCAGCGCCATGCCTCGATGATTCGATACAACTGTTCCACCCCGTCGGTCAACGCGGCGGGCCCCGGCTGCAGGATGTCCGCCGATTTGATCTCGAACAACTGTCCGTCGCGCACGGCGGGCACGCGCTCCCACCCGGGGCGCGCGGCCACTCTCTCGGGTCGGAACTTCTTGCCACACCACGAACCGATCACGATGTCAGGCGCCCGCCGCACGATCTCGGTGGGGTCGGCGATGATGCGGTCCTTGCCCAGCGGGCGCTGCGCCAGTTCGGCAAAAATGTCCACCCCGCCAGCCAAGCCGATCAGCTCGGATACCCAGCGGATGGCGCTGATCGGTGGCTCGTCCCACTCTTCGAAATAGACGCGCGGGCGCCGCTTGCCCTCGGCATCCAGCCGCGCGGCTGCCTGCGCAATGGCCCGCAGCCGCGCACGCATAGCCGCGATGCGAGCCTGCCCCTCGTCGGCACAGCCCACCATGGCGGCGACCTGAAACAGCATGGAAAAAATCTCGTCCACGCTGCGCTGGTTGAACACCGTCACGGAAACACCGGCGCGAATGAGCGCCGCCGCGATGTCGGCCTGCAAGTCCGAAAAACCAAAGACGGCATCCGGCTGCAGCGCCAGGATTTGATCGATCTTGGCGCTCAAAAAGGCGCTGACCTTGGGCTTTTCGGCGCGTGCGCGCCGCGGCCGCACGGTGTAGCCGCTGATGCCGACGATGCGGCTCTCCTGCCCGAGCAGGTACAGCCACTCGGTCGTCTCCTCAGTCAGGCAGACGATGCGCTGCGGCCCGCGATCCTCACTCCCAGTGAGGTGCTCGATCACATCGCGTGGCTGGATCGCCGCATCGACCACCGAACACGGCCGTCCCCACTGGTCCTCGAATACCACCTGCTGAAGCGGCAAGCGCGAAGCCCAGCCGACTTGTTCGAGCAGTGGCAAGTCATAACTGCCGTGCACGGGGCCCAGGCAAAGAATCGCAACCGGCAAGGCGTCAGCGGGCAAGCCTAGACAACGCGCGACATCCGAGGGCTCGAAAATCGATACCCATCCCAGCCCCAGCCCCTCGGTCCTCGCTGCCAACCACAGATTCTGAATCGCGCAGGCCACCGAGGCCAAGTCCATGAAAGGCATCGTGCGCCGGCCCAACACATGGGCTTGGCGCCCGTCGGCCAAGGCGACCACCCATACCTCGGCGGCATCAAGAATACCTTGCACCTTGATGCGGAGGAAATCCTGCGAGCGCTCGCCCAGTGCCTGCGCAGTGCGCAGACGCTCTTGCTCCACCAATCGGTGCAAATGTTGCCGGATCGCCCCGTCGCGAACTCGAATGAATCGCCAGGGCTGCATGTATCCCACGCTTGGGGCATGATGCGCTGCCAACAACAAGCGCGCGAGTGTGCGCGCATCCACCTCACCGCCGGCGAAGTGGCGCATGTCACGGCGCTCGAAAATGGCCCGATAGACCCCTACCGCCTCTCGAGCCGGCAGGGCCGATAAGCGGTGCACGGCTACGGGCGCTTGCGCTTCCATCCCACCGTCACGAACAGCCTTGGTCTGTTGCGTCATAAGACGTCTCCCCCCAATAACCACGCCGTCGCCACTGGATTGGACGCAAACCACGCATGGAAATAGCTCGCCCGCAGCGCGTTGTTCACATACACGGCCTCCCCAGGTCGTCGGCCATGGGGCGACTGGGTATGAAAGACCGCCCGCGGCGCGGTCGACGACACCACAGAATAGTGAAACGTATGCCCACGCAGCTCGCCGTAAGGGGTGTGCCACGCCTGCGGCCCCAAGGCCGCCAGCCGGGTTTGCATGCACACCTCCCCCGGCAGCAACCCCCACATCGGCACCCGCTCACCGCTGGCCAAGGTCAGCCCCTCGAAGAGCGGCATCATGCCGCCACACTCGGCCCAGACCGGACGCCCCGACGCGACGTGCGCCACCAGCGAGGCGCGGCAGCGCGCCGCTCGCGCCAGCGCGGGCGCGTGCAGTTCGGGATAGCCCCCGGGCAGCCACACCGCGTCGCAATCGGGCACAGGCTCGTCGGCCACGGGCGAAAAAAAGACCAGCCTTGCCCCCAGCGCGCGCAGCGTCTCCACGTTGGCCGGGTAAATGAAGCCGAACGCTGCGTCGCGCGCCACCGCGACCACGCGCCCCTGCAGCAGCAGCGGCACGGGCTGGCTAATCGGCGGCTGAAAGGGAACGGCCCAGCGCTGCCAACCGTCGGCGTCGAGCCGCCCCAGCGGCGTGCCCGCCAAGCCATCGGCCAAGGCGTCCAGCCGCGCCATCGCGTCGTCCAGCTCGCTGGCCAGCGTCAACCCCAGGTGCCGCTCGGGCAGCGCGCCGCGCGCTTCGCGCCGCACGGCGCCCAGCCAGCCCGCGTCGATATCCTCGTGACCATCCCCGGCATCGCCGCCACACACCGCAGCCCGCAGCATGGCTTCGTGTGCATCGCTGCCCACCCGGTTGGCCAGCACACCGGCCCACGGCAGGCCCGCTCGGTAGTGGCGCAGCCCATGCACCAGTGCGCCGAACGTGCCCGCCATCGCCGACGCGTCGATCACCGCCAGCACCGGAATGTCGAGCGCCATCGCCAAGTCAGCCGCGCTCGGTTGCCCGTCATACAGCCCCATGACGCCCTCGATGAGCACGACGTCCGCCTCCTGCACCGCCCGCCACAGGCGTGCCCGGACGTCGGGCTCGCCGTTCATCCACAGGTCGAGGTTATCCACCGGGTGGCCGGTGGCCAAGGCAAGCCAGTGCGGGTCCAGAAAATCCGGACCGCACTTGAACGCCCGCACGCGCATCCCTCGGCGCGTCAGCAACCGCGCCAAGCCAGCGGTGACGCTGGTCTTGCCCTGACCGGAGGCCGGGGCCGCGATCAGCAGCGCGGGGCAGCGCATGGCGGCAGCGTTTACAGCGGCGGTCACCGGGGCCATGACCCGGCCTCAGCGTGGGGCCCAGGTCAGGCCGACGAACACCGTGCGGCCCGCCGTGGCATAGCCCAGCACCGATTCGTAGGCGCGATCGGTCGCGTTGTCGATGCGCGCGAGCAAGCGCCAGTCGCGCCCCAGCGGCCGCTCGGCCGTCAGGTTGAGCAGGGTGTACCCAGGCAGCCGCTCGGTGTTGGCCGCGTTGTTGTAGCGCTCGCCCACGTATTGCACCTCGCCACCCAGGCGCCAGCCGGCCAGCGCGGTGTCGGCCGTCAGGGTCGCCTGCGAGCGCGCGCGGCGTGCCAGCCACTTGTCCGTCAACGCATTCTTGGGCCGCATCACGTCCCACGAGCCGCCCAGGTTGACCGGACCGACCCGGGTGCCGCCGCTGAACGTCACCCCCGTGATGCGGGCCCGCCCGACGTTGCCGTAGCAACCGGCGTACGTTCCTACGCCGTTGACGCACGGCCCCGGCCCACTCACGTAGTCGATCAGGTCGCGCACGCGGTTGCGGTAGGCCACCACGGCCAGGCGGTCCGTGCCGGATTGCCAGTGCACACCGGCCTCGACGTTGTGCGCGGTCTCGGCCTTCAGGTCTGGCGTGCCGTAGATGCTGAAGCGCTGAAACAGCGTCGGCACCCGGAACGCCGTGCCCGCCGACGCCGTCAGGCGCAGCGTGCGGCTGACGTCATAGCCATAGGCCAGCAGCCCGGTGGACTGACCGCCGAATTCGCTGTCGTCGTGGCGCGCATTGACCTGCAGGTTGTGCGGGCCCGCCCGCCAGCCGTAACCCACGGCCAGCGCATTCTGGTGCCGGTCGGTGCGGGCCGGCGTGGTGCTGCGGTTTTGCAGCGCATCCTCGCGCCGCTCCAGATCCACCGTCATCAGGCCCTGGCCCAGCCGCACTTCGTTGCGCAGCAGCGCGGTGGTCACGCGCGTCTCGGTCAGGTACGGCGACGGCGTCGTCTCGTAGCGGTCGGTGCCGCGGGTCAGACTGGCGCGGGTGGACCAGACATCGCTCCACTGCGCCGACCAATGCAGCCCGGCCGTGCGCAGGCGATGCAGGCTCTGGTCGTCCAGCCCAGGCGTGAAACCGTCGTAGCCGGCGCGCTGCCGGCTGTCCAGCAGCGTCACGTCCAGCTTCTGCCCGGGGGCCACCTGCCAGCCAATGCGGCCGGACAGGTTTTCGTTGCGGTAGCCGTCGCGGTCCGGGTTGCCTAGCTTGCGCGCATTGAAACCGTCGCTGCGCTCGGTCCCCACGCCCACCGCATAGTCCACGCCCTCGGCGCCGCCGCGCAGCGACACCCCGAGCGTGCGCGTGTCGTGACTGCCCAGCCCCACCCGCACCGAGGGGAAGAACCCGGCCTCGCCCTGCCGCGTAAAGATCTGCACGACCCCAGCCAGCGCGTCCGAGCCATAGATGGCCGCGGCCGGACCGCGCAGCACCTCGATGCGGTCCACCTGCGACAGCGGGATCGCATTCCAGGTCGCCCCGCCGGTGGATTGCGAATCGATGCGCACCCCGTCGATGAACACCGCGGTGACACGGCCCTCGGCGCCGCGCAGGTAGACGTTGGTCGTCGTGGCCGGTCCGCCGTTGCGGCTGATGGTGACACCCGGCACCCGCGCCAGGACATCGGCCAGCGCGGCGGCGCCGCTGCGCTCGATCGTGTCGCGGTCGATCACCGTCACATCGGCGATCACGTCGGTGATGGGCTGCTGCGAGCGGGTGGCACTAACCACCACCGCCCCCAGGGACGGGCCGGCCCCAGCCGGGGTGTCATCGGCCGCATGGGCCAGGGGTACACACAACAAGGCACCCACCGGCAGGGCAGGTGCGAGCGCGGCCGCGGCGGCGCGCACGAGAGGCGTTTTCATGAAAGCACGAACCAAACGAACGTGTCCTCACCGCCTTCCCCGACGGTGCGTGGACGTCACAACCGGCCCGACCGCGTCGAGCCGATCACCGCGTTGGCCGGTATCCGGGCTGGTGGAAGCAACCTTCGCGGGCCTTCCCAGATGCCAGGCATCCAGTGACCGACGGGCGAAAGCGGGATACGTGCGCGACACGCACCCGTCCACTTACCGTTGCGGGGGCAGCGCTGGTTAGGACCCGGCCGCAGGCCGGCAGTCCCCCCAGCTTCCCGTTTAACTGCGGCACGAGAACCATGCCGCGAGCACCAACGTGCAACGATTGTAGTGCGAAGGCTTGCGCCAACCCTACAATTCGTGGGTCATGACACCCGCGATCATCGAAGAACTGGCCCAGCGCCTCGACCGCTTGCTGCTGCGGTACGAGGAGTTGCGGCGCACGCAGGCCCTGCTGCAGCAAGAGGTGCGGCGCTTGACGCTGGAGCGCGACCAGTTGCACGCCCAGTGCGCAGCCGCCCGCCAGCGACTCGATGCGCTGATCGCCCGCCTGGGCTCCGCAGAGGACGAGCCATGAACAAACCCGCCATCAAACAGGTCGAGGTCCAGATCATGAGCCAGACCTACCTGCTGGCCTGCCCGGTCGACGGTGAAGAGGCGCTGCGCGAAGCGGTGGCCAAGGTGGACGCGGCGATGTGCCGCATCCGCGATGCCGGCAAGGTCAAGGCGCGGGACCGTATCGCGGTGCTGGCGGCGCTCAACATCGCCTTCGACGCCGCCCATCGGGATCCGGCACTGGCGTTTCGGAACTCGTCGTTCGGCGCGCCCGATGGTGCGGACGGCGGCGACAGCGCAGCGTTGCCCGCAGGAACCGAAGAGGCACTGCGGACCATGGTGGCGCGCATCGATGCGGCGCTGTCCGACGACGACCGGCTGCTGTGATTCTCGGCGCGGCCAGCCACCGCGTCAGGTGCTCCCGACACCCCAACCGAGGCGTACAATACGAAACGTCTGCCATCCGCCGGGCTTTATATTCCTTGAACCAATGCTCTTAGAGCCCGGGCTTGGTACATTGCGCAGTGGGCGTGATCGTCTCGCGTCAGACGAACCCGAAGCTGCGCTGCCCTCGCCCACCTGAACCCCCGCGTTCAGGATGCCGGCCTGGCGGCTTGGCAGACACCCTCGCTGATTTCCCCTCACGCCACACCTTGACGGCGGTGCTGCCACCCCCCGGCGGTGCTGGCGGCGCCCTCCCCTCGAAATGCTGGAACCGTTGTTGATCGCCGAGCTCGTCGCCCTGGGATTGGTGACGGGATTTTTGGCGGGCCTGCTGGGCATCGGCGGTGGCATGTTGATGGTGCCGTTTCTCACCTTCATCCTGCACCATCGGGGCGTGGCCACCGATCTGGCAGTGAAAATGGCGATTGCGACGTCGATGGCGACCATCGTCTTCACGTCACTCTCCAGCGTGCGCGCGCACCACCGACGCGGGGCCGTGCGCTGGGATCTGGTGGTGCGGCTGGCACCCGGCATCGTCCTTGGCGCTGCGCTGGCCGGCGCCGGTGTGTTCCGCATGTTGCAGGGCCGCTGGTTGGCGCTGCTGTTCGCCGGGTTCGTCGCGTTTTCGGCCACGCAAATGCTGCGCGCGCGCCCGCCAAGCCCTGGTCGCGGGCTACCCGGCCCGGCGGGGCAGCTCGCCGCGGGCGGCGCCATCGGCTTTCTGTCCGGCCTCGTGGGCGCGGGGGGTGGCTTCATCAGCGTGCCGTTCATGACCTGGTGCAACGTCGCCATGCACCAAGCGGTGGCCACCAGTGCGGCCTTGGGCTTTCCCATCGCGCTGGCCAATGGCGTCGGCTACGTCTGGTCGGGGTGGAACGTGGCCGGGCGCCCGCCAGGCTCGCTGGGCTACATCTATCTGCCAGCCTTGGCTGTCATTGCCAGTGCAAGTGTGCTGATGGCACCCATGGGCGTGCGCGTGGCGCACGCGCTGCCGGTGCGCACGCTCAAACGCGCCTTTGCTTTCATGCTGTACGCGCTGGCGGCGGCGATGGCCTACCGCGCGTGGAGCGGTTGAGGCGCGACTACCACACCATCCTCATCGGCATAGAGCCACTCACCAGGCCGGATCATCACCCCTTGCACCAACACGGGACCATCACGCTGGCCCTGCCCGCGCTTGTCGGTGGGCATCGGGTGCACCGCCAGCGCGCGTATGCCCACCGCGCAAGCGGCCAGCTCGGCCACGTCGCGCACACAGCCGTCGACGACGATGCCCGCCCAGCCGTTGCGCGCCGCCGCTGCTGCCAAATTGCCGCCGACGAGCGCACGCCGCAGCGACGCCCCGCCATCGACCACCAGCACGCGGCCTTGGCCGGGCTCATCGAGCGCGGCTTTGACCAGGCTGTTGTCCTCGTGGCATTTGACGGTGCTCACCGGCCCGGCGAAGCGCACGACACCGCCGAAATCCCGAAACACGGGCGGTAGCACCCGGAACTCACCGCTGCTGTCCCCCTTGTGGGCATCACACAGATCGCAGGTGGAAAAGGCGATCGAGGTCATCACATCTCCCGAAACATGCCGCATCACAACCCTGCCGATCATAGACGAGGACACCCAGGCGTCTGCGCCACGCAACGCCCGCGGCGCCATGCCCCCGGGAAAACCCACCCTCCGGACTGAAACGCACGCGCCACACTGGAAAAACCCCGTCTTTGGGGTTACGATGCGATCATCCACGGGGTGCCCGCTGCACTTCGTGGCCGAGCACGCAACCAACCAAAGGAATCTTCCATGGCCACTGCGAAAAAAGCTGCCACCACCACGTCCAAGCCCGCGACCAAGACCGCCAAGCCCGCTGCTGCGCCCAAGCGCGCCGCCAACTCGGCGTTCATGAAGCCGATGACGCCCAGCGCCGAGCTGGCGGCCATCGTGGGCGCCAAGCCGCTGCCGCGCACCGAGGTGACCAAGAAAGTGTGGGAATACATCAAAAAGAACAAGCTGCAGGACGCCGCCACCAAGCGCATGATCAACGCGGACGCCAAGCTCAAGGCCGTGCTCAAAAAGCCGCAGGTGTCGATGTTCGAGATGACCAAGATCATCAGCACCCACCTGTCCTGATCGACACCGCACGCCGGCAGCCCATGCGGCCGGCGGCGACGCAAGAAAAAACCCCGCCGCAGCGGGGTTTTTCATGGTCCAGCGCAAACGCGTGATCAGCGAATCACGGCGATTTCCGAACGCTGGCCACCCTTGTAGGTGTACAGCGTCAACGCGCCATTCTTGATGTCACCCTTCTCGTCGAACTCGATCTGACCGGTCACGCCCTTGTGGCTGATGGCCTTGAGCGCAGGCAGGTACTTGGCCGGATCGGCGGAGTTGGCGTTTTGCATGGCCTTGGCCATCACGTGCACGGCGTCGTAGACGTACGGGGCATACACCTGGACATCCATGCCGAACTTGGCCTTGTAGTCGGCGCGGAACTTCTCCATACCGGCCTTTTGCTCGCCCTCAACGCCACCCGCTTCCGCGCAGTACACCTGCTCGTCGGCCATGCCGTCGCCCGCCAGCTTGGGCAGCTCGGACGTGCAGATGCCGTCGCCGCCCATGAACTTGGCGTTGATGCCGAGCTGCTTCATTTGCTTGAGCATCGGGCCCGCCACGGCGTCCATACCACCGAAGAACACCACGTCGGGCTTCTTGGCCTTGATCTTGGTCAGGATGGCGTTGAAGTCGGTGGCCTTGTCGTTGGTGAACTCGCGACCGATGACCTTGCCGCCGGCGCCCTTGACGCCCTTCTCGAACTCGTCGGCGACGCCCTGGCCGTAGGCCGTGCGGTCATCGATGACGGCGATGGACTTGCCCTTCAGCTGCGTGACCGAGTACTTGCCGAGCGTGCCGCCCAGATGCACATCGTCAGCAACGACGCGGAAGGTCGTCTTGTAGCCGTTGCGGGTGAACTTGGGGTTGGTGGCGGACGGCGAGATCTGGGGGATGCCGGCGTCGCTGTAGACCTTGGAGGCGGGGATGGAGGTGCCCGAGTTCAGGTGGCCGATGACGCCGTTGACCTTGGAGTCGACCAGCTATTGCGCGGCGGCGGTGCCTTGCTTCGGATCGCCCGCGTCGTCTTCGGCCAGCAGTTCGAACTTGGCCTTCTTGCCACCGATGGTCACGCCCTTGGCGTTGAGTTCGTCGATGGCCATGCGGGCGCCGTTCTCGTTGT
>NZ_CALIND010000097.1:0-8363 GCF_938045175.1 uncultured Tepidimonas sp. | reverse complement strand
CAGGCGCGCGAGCGGGCGCAGCAAGCCCTGCACGCCGTCGGCCTGGGCGGGTGCGCGCATCGCCCTGCGCGCACCCTCTCGGGCGGGCAGCAGCAGCGCTTGGCGCTGGCACGCGCCTGGGCCCAGCAGCCGCACGTGTGGCTGCTGGACGAGCCCACCGCCAGCTTGGACCCCCACGCCAGTGCCGAGGTGGAGGCGCTCATCCGTGCCTTTGCCGCTGGCGCGGCGCCCGCGGACCTGGCGCCGGCAGCCCCTGGCCAGCAGGCGGCACAGGGCCGCACTCTCGTCTTTAGCAGCCATCACCTGGGGCAGGTGCGGCGTTTGGCCAGCCGCGTGGTGTACCTGGAGGCAGGGCGCATTCGTGCCGACGTGCCGGTGGACGTCTTTTTCGATGCGCAACGCTTGGGCCAGCACTCTCGCGAGGCTTTGGCCTTTTTGCAGGCGGAGATGCCGTGATGGGTGCTCGACGCGGGTTACGTGGGGGCGGCGGGTGGCGCGGTTGGCGGGCGCTGGGCTTGCTCTGGGCGCTCGCGGCCATCATGGTGACGGCAAGGGCGCAGACGTTGGTCGTGGCGTCCACCACGTCCCTGGAGCAATCGGGCTTTTGGGCCTATCTGATGCCGCGCGTGCGGCAAGCCACCGGCCTCGAGCTGAAAGTGGTGGCGTTGGGCACCGGCCAGGCGCTGGACTTGGCGCGCCGGGGCGACGCCGACGTGGTGGTGGCGCACGACCCAGAGGCGGAAGCGCGCTTCATGGCCGAGGGCTGGGGGCTGCGGCGGCACGAGGTCATGGTCAGCGACTTCGTTCTGGTCGGCCCACGCGACGACCCCGCTGGCGCGCGCGGGGGCGACATCTTGGGGGCGCTGCGGCGCGTGGCTGCGGCGGGGGAGGCGCGCTTCGTCTCACGCGGCGATCAAAGCGGCACCCACTGGGCGGAGCAACGGCTGTGGGCGTTGGCTGGCGTCTCGCCGCCGGCGGGGGCGCGCTACCGCGCGTGCGGCTGCGGCATGGGGCAGGCGCTCAACATCGCAGCGGGGCTGGGCGCTTACACGCTGAGCGACCGCGCCACGTGGCTGAGTTTTCGGCAACAGGGGGCGCTCGCGGTGTTGGTGGAAGGCGACGCGCGTCTGCGCAACCCGTACAGCGTGATCGTGGTGCACCCGGCGCGCCATCCACATGTGCAAGCGGTGGCTGGCCAGCGTTTCGTGGACTGGTTGCGGGGTCCCGACGGGCAGGCGGCGATCGCCACTTTCCGGTTGCAGGGGCAGTCGGTCTTTCGCCCTCTCGCTGGCCAGTGACCGCGGTTCGGTGTCAACGCTGCTGCAGCTTGCGGTAGACCGTGGCGCGGCTGATGCCCAGGCGGCGCGCGGCTTCGGCCACGTTGCCGCGTGCCTCGGCCACCGCGTGGCGGATCATCGCGGCTTCCCGGCTCTTGAGCGGCAGCGCGTCGTCTCGCCCGTTTTGCACCAGGGCCAGCACGCGCAGGCCGGTGCACGTGGGCAGTTCCAGCGCAGGCCGCTGGCGGCGCGCGGTGTCGAACAGATCCGCGACCGGCAGCGGGAATACCGCCTGCGCGTGCGGCCAACCGGTGTCGCCGTGTCGCAAATCCAGCATTTCGACCGCGGTGCGGTTGGCCGCCACGATCGTGCCCTCGGCGTCCAGCGCCAGCAGGCCGTCGTCATCGTCGCCGGGCAGATGGCCGGGCCACGTCAGCCGGATGGTCAGCGCGTGCGGGCGTTGCAGCACCAGCGCATTTTCGATGCGTCGCGCCGTCACGCTCACCAAGTGCTTGAGCGCGCGCCGCTCGGGTGTGAGTACCCCGGTCAAGTCCAGCATGCCGATGCAGCCGCCATCCGGTCCGAACAGCGGCGCCCCGGCACAGCTGTAGACGGCCGTGTCCTCGAAAAAATGTTCGCCCCGGTGCAGCCAAACAGGGGTCAGCTCCGTTAGAGCAGCGCCAATGGCTGTGGTGCCGACGGCCTGCTCGGAGAGGTCCACACCGATGCGGGCGATCGCGTGGATATGCGGGTTGCGAGTGTCCGCGGGGCCCTGCACGTCGACCACGATGCCGCGCGCGTCGGTCAGCAGTGCGAAGTAGCCCGTGTCCGCCATCGCCCGCCCCAGCGTGCGCTCGATGACGGGGCCCGCCGTCTGCCGCAACGCGCTGCTCGCTTCCAGCGCGCGGCGCACGGCCGCGCGGCTGACGCAGTCGAACACCACGCGCTCGTGGGGGCGCTGGCCGCGCGCCAGACAGCGGCGCCACGAGGCGGCGATCCACGGTTCGATGCCGGGCACGCCGACGCCCGCCTCGGTGGCTTGCAACAGCGTGCGGCGCGCCTGCCGGATGGCGAGCAAGCGCTCACTGCCCGCGCCGCCGTCGCTGGCAGGAGCCGGGTAGGCCCTGGATGGGTCATGCATGGCTGTCTCCTTCTGCCATCTGCCTGGGGGTGCGCGGCTGTCGCATTTTGAGAATTTCCGCGTCTGCCCCTGCCGTGCTAGGGGTTATCCCTGAAGCTCGCGTGACATTCTCGCCCAACAATGACCGAGCCGACAAGTTCAAACCAAGGGCCCACCCGAGGCCCCCGACCAGGAGACCAGGCATGCAAAAAGTGCTGCACATCGATCCCGGCAAATGCACGGGCTGTCTGCAATGCGAGATGGCGTGCTCGTTCGAAAACTACGGCACATACGCCACGTCCAAATCGCGCATCAAGGTGTTCGACTTCCACCACACCGGGCGCAAAGTGCCCTACACCTGCACCCAATGCGACGAGGCGTGGTGCCTGCATGCCTGCCCGGTGGAGGCCATCACGGTCGACAAGGTCACGGGAGCCAAGGTCGTCAACGAGACCACCTGCGTCGGCTGCAAGGTGTGCACCATCGCGTGCCCGTTTGGCACCATCAACTACGTCGAGGCCACGGGCAAGGTACAGAAATGCGACCTCTGCGGTGGGCAGCCTGCGTGCGCCGAGGCCTGCCCGACGGGGGCCATCACCTTCATCGATGCCAACTGGACCGGCATCGAGCGCATGAAGCAGTGGGCCGACAAGCTGGGCAACCAGCCCGCCGCGGCCTGACCGTCGAAGGAGCACGAACATGTCTTGGGCTGGAAGAATCCTGCGCGTGAACCTGACGGCCGGCACCTGCACGGCCGAGCCGCTGAACATGACCTGGGCGCGGCAGTATCTAGGCTCGCGCGGCTTGGGCAGCAAGTACCTGGTGGAGGAGGTGGATCCCAAGGTCGATCCGCTCTCGCCGGATAACAAGATCATCTGGGCCACCGGGCCGCTGACGGGCACCATGGCCTCCACCGGCGGACGCTACACCGTCATCACCAAGGGCCCGCTGACTGGGGCCATTGCCTGCTCCAACTCCGGCGGTTACTGGGGGGCGGAGCTCAAGATGGCCGGCTGGGACATGATCATTTTCGAGGGCAAATCGCCCAAGCCGGTGTACCTGTACGTCAACGACGACGTGGCCGAGCTGCGCGACGCCTCGCACCTGTGGGGCAAGTCCGTGTGGCAGACCGAGGAGATTCTCAAGACCAGCCTGCAAGATCCGCTGCTGCGCATCTCCAGCATCGGCCGTGCCGGCGAAAACCAAGTCCTCTTTGCCTGCGTGGTCAACGACCTGCACCGTGCGGCGGGCCGCTCCGGCGTGGGTGCGGTGGCCGGCAGCAAAAACCTCAAGGCCATCGCGGTGCGCGGCACCAAGGGGGTGGGCGGCATCCGCGATCCGCAGGCCTTCATGGCCGCCACGCGCGCCGCCAAAAAGGTGCTGGCCGACAATGCCGTCACGGGCCAGGGCCTGCCCAAATACGGCACCCAGGTGCTCATGAACGTCATCAACGAAATCGGCGCGCTGCCCACGCGCAACCACCGCGACGTGCAGTTCGAAGGCGCCAAGGACATCTCGGCCGAAGCGATGCTCACGCCCCGGCCCAGCGATGGCAAAACCCACCTGGTGACCAACCAGGCCTGCTTTGGCTGCACCATCGCCTGCGGGCGCATCAGCAAAATCGACGAGACGCACTTCAGCGTGCAAAACAAGCCGCAGTACTGGGGTGCGAGCGGCGGTCTGGAGTACGAAGCCGCCTGGGCGCTGGGCGCGGCCAACGGCGTCAACGACCTCGAGGCGCTGCAGTACGCCAACCTTATCTGCAACGAGCAGGGCATGGACCCGATCAGCTTCGGCGCCACCGTCGGTGCGGTCATGGAGCTCTATGAACTGGGCGTGCTGACCAAGGAGCAAATCGGTATCGAAGCGCCCTTTGGCTCGGCGCGCGCGCTGTGCGAGCTGGCCGATATGACCGCCAACGGCGTGGGCTTCGGCAAAGAAATCGCACTCGGCTCCAAGCGCCTGTGCGAGAAGTACGGCCACCCCGAGCTGTCCATGAGTGTGAAGGGGCAGGAGTTCCCCGCTTACGACAGCCGCGGCATCCAGGGCATGGGGCTGGCTTATGCCACGAGCAACCGTGGCGCGTGCCACCTGCGCGGCTATACGGTGGCGTCGGAAGTGTTGGGCATCCCCATCAAGACCGACCCGCTGACCACCGAGGGCAAGCCCGAGCTGGTCAAAGCCTTTCAGGACGCCACCGCCGCCTTCGACTCCGCGGGCATTTGCATCTTCACCAGCTTTGCCTGGACGCTGGCCGACGTGGCTCCACAAGTGGCGGCGGCCTGCGGCGAGGAGTTCACGGTGCAGGAGCTCGAGCGCATCGGTGAGCGCATCTGGAACATGGAGCGCGCCTTCAACAACGCCGCGGGCTTTACCGCCCGCGATGACACACTGCCGCCGCGGCTGCTGACCGAGCCCGCCAAGACCGGCCCAGCCAAGGGGCTGACCAACAAGCTGCCGGAGATGCTGCCCAAGTACTACGAGGTGCGCGGCTGGGATGCCGAGGGTCGGCCCAAGCCGGAAACCCTGGCGCGGTTGGGCCTGTGATCGGGCGCACCGTCTCGAGCACATCCGCACGTGCGAGCGGCCTGCCTGGCCGCTTACCGCTTGGTGGAGAGCATTGACATGACGCATCACGTCATTCTGGGTGCGGGTCCTGCCGGCGTCATCGCCGCGGAGACCATCCGCAAACATGCGCCGGCAGACCGTATCACCCTGGTGGGCGACGAGCCGGAGCCGCCATACTCGCGCATGGCCATTCCCTACCTGCTCATTGGGCAGATCGACGAAGCGGGAACCCATCTGCGCAAGGCGCCCGACCACTACGAGCGGCTGGGCATCGAGCGCGTGTTCGCCCGGGCGAAGTCGGTCGATGCGCAAGCGCGCACGGTCACGCTCGACGACGGGTGGGCGTTGCCGTTCGATCGGTTGCTGATCGCCACCGGATCGCGCCCCGTGCGTCCGTCGATTCGCGGCATCGACCTGCCCGGCGTGCACCACTGCTGGACGCTCGCCGATGCGCGCGCCATCATGGCGCGCGCGCAGCCCGGGGCGCGCGTGCTGCAGCTGGGGGCGGGCTTCATTGGCTGCATCATCATGGAGGCGCTGCAACAGCGCGGCGTGACGCTGACCATCGTCGAGATGGGCGACCGCATGGTGCCGCGCATGATGGGGCCTGCTGCCGGCGGCATGATCCGCCAGTGGTGCGAGGCCAAAGGCGTGGCGGTGCATACCAGCACGCGGCTGGAGGCCATCGAGCGCGCCGAGCCACTGCGCGTGCGTCTGTCCAACGGACAGCACATCGACGCCGACCTGGTCATCATCGCCGCCGGGGTCAAGCCCGCCATCGAATTTCTCCAAGACAGCGGCATCCGTTGCTTACAGGGGGTGCTGACCGACGAACAGATGCAGACCAACGTCTCCGGCATCTATGCCGCGGGCGACTGCGCCGAGGCCTTCGACAAGATATCGGGCACCACCATCGTGAGCGCCATCCAGCCCAACGCGGCCGAGCAGGCGCGCGTGGCCGCGCTCAACATGGTGGGGCAGCACGCCGAGTTGCGCGGTGTGACCCAGATCAACGTGCTCGACACGCTGGGGCTGATTTCGGCCAGCTTTGGCAACTGGCAGGGGGTGCCGGGGGGCGAGCGCGTGGAGCGCGTCGATGCGCAGCACCACAAGGTGTTGAGCCTGTGCTTCGACGGTGACGTGATGGTGGGCTGCAACAGCGTGGGCTGGACGCAGCACATCGGCGCCTTGCGTGGCTTGGTCGAGGGGCGTGTGCGGCTGGGCGAATGGAAAGACAAGTTGATGCACGACCCCACGCAGTTCATGGCCGCCTATTTGGCGGCTGCGCAGGCGCAGGCGCACTGGAGCGCGGCGGCCGATGCCCGGCGGCGTTGAGGTTGGCGACCCGATGCGCATCACCCTCAAACTGTTTGCCACGCTGGGCGACTACTTGCCCGCCGGGGCACGCTTCAACCAGGTCGAGCTCGACGTGCCCGAGGGCAGCACGGTGCAAGCCCTGATCGAGCGCTACCAGCTGCCGCCGCGCCTGGTGCACCTGGTCTTGGTCAACGGCGTGTTCGTGCCACCGGCCGACCGTGCACAGCGCGCCTTGGCCGCCGGTGACGTGGTGGCTGTGTGGCCACCGATTGCCGGGGGATGACCTGGTAGGCCAGTCCGGTGAATACGGCCAGTGACGAGACCTTCGAACGCGAGATGGGCTGCACGGTGCACGAGTGGCTGCGCTGGCTGCCCGTGGCCGTGGGGCCGCACCGGTGGACCCAGACCAACGACGGCGCTCAGGTGGAGATTGGCGCCGGCCGCTTGACGCTGACGTGGCAGCCCCTGCCACCGAGGGCCATCGCACAGCTGCGCTTGCCTCGCCTGTGGGTACGATTTCGGTTTGAGAGTGTGGTGGGCCGCGAGCGCGAAGCATTCATGCGCCACTTCGATCTCATCATGCGTCGCGGAGGCGGATGAGGTCGCCCGCAACGCGGCGTTTCCGGCATACTGTCACCATGGAAACTTCCGCTCCTGTCACCGTCGTTCGACGCGACGGCTACCAATTCGACATCGACTTCGGGCTGGGCACTCCCGGCTGGATCAGCGACGAGCCCCCGCCGTTGGGGCAGTCCGCTGGCCCGTCGCCCAAGCACCTGCTGCTGGCCGCCGTGGCCAACTGCCTGTGTGCCAGCCTCACCTTTGCGTTGTCCAAATTCAAGCAAGAGCCTGGGCGCCTGAGTGCCACGGCGCACGCCACCGTGGGCCGCAACGCCGCCAACCGGCTGCGCATCCAGCACATCCAGGTGGATCTGCGTCTGGAGCGCCCCGGTGCGGCCTACGAGCACCTGGACCGCATCCTCGGGCAATTCGAGGAATTCTGCACCGTCTCGATGAGCGTGCGCGAGGGCATCCCGATCGACGTGCGTGTCATCGACGCCGACGGGCAGGTGCTCAAGGGGTGATTTCCTGCGGCTGCGTGCCACCGAGCGCCGCGATCAGGTCGCCAAGCAGCGTCGACAATTCGCCCGTGGTGATCGCCGCGTCGCCGTCGAAGCCATCGGTCTCTGCGGCGTCGTTGTCTTCGAACACGCCGTCCTGAAACGCGATGCGGCGCAGTTGCCAGGTCTCGGTCAGCACGAAGCTGACGCGACCGTCCCAATCGAGCGCGAGGCGGGTGGGGCGTTTGCCCTGCGCCAGGTGGCGTTGCATCTCGTCACCGTCGAGCACGTGGCGGCTGTAGCGCACCACGGCCGGGCTGTCGCCGTCCGCTTTGAGTTCGACTTCGCGGCCCGGGGCGAAGTGCGCCGGCCAATCGTCGGCAGGCGACGCGAGCCAGCCCGCCATGGCGGTGGCGGGCGCTTGCGCGGTCTGCAGCGGCTCCACGCGCAGTCCGTCCAGTGCCTTGACCAGCGCCGTCACCACCGCATCCACGCGTTTGGTGCTCGTGGTGTCGAGCGCCACTCGGCCTGCCGCGACATCCATCCAAACCAGCACATCCACCGTCTGTGCAAACGCCATCGGCAGCAGCGCCTGCACGATTTGCTCTTTGAGCTCGCGCTGCTCGCGCCGGCCCGGCTGACGCCCCTCGGTGGCCTCGATCTGCGCGCAGCGCGCCTGCAGCTCGCGCTTGACGACGGCAGCCGGCACGCGCTTGCTCTCGATGCGAAAGCGCATCAAGCGGTGCCCGGCCACCGATTCGACCAGCGGCGCATGCGGTTGCCCGCGCGGCGGCACCCAGCCCTGGCTGTGCATTTCGTTGGGACCACAGGGGTGGAAGGGCTGGGTGGCCAGCGCCTGCTCCATCGCCTCCAGTGGCGCGACAAAACCGCCGCCCAGCCGAAATACCGTCAGATTTTTGAACACGTCGGGGCAGGAGGAAAAGAGGGCCGGAGAGGGGGCGGCCAGATCAGCCAACCGCCGGCGAGCGGGGTAGCAGCGGCCGAAAGAAAAGGGGGTGG
>NZ_CALIND010000096.1:0-19474 GCF_938045175.1 uncultured Tepidimonas sp. | reverse complement strand
CAGCGCCTCGGCGCCCAACCGTGAGTCCGCCTCTGCTGGCCCGCCGCGCGCGCTGGCGCGGGGTGGTGGCGGCGGTCGCCGTCGCCCTCTTGGCAGGCTGCGCCACGCCGCCACCGCCAGCGCCGTCTGAACCATCGGCCGCATCCCACTGGAGTGGACGGCTGGCGCTGTCCCTGGCCACCGATCCGCCGCAACACTGGTCGGCCGGCTTCGAGCTCAGCGGCACGCCCGCGCAGGGCGAGCTGCGCCTGTCCACGCCGCTGGGTCAGACCCTGGCCACGATCCGTTGGGACGGCAGCGGTGCCTGGGTCGAGCGACGCGACACAGACCCACGCCCTTATGACGGGCTGGATGCGCTCACCGCCGACTTGATCGGCACACCGGTGCCTGTCACCGCGCTGTTTGCCTGGTTGCGCGGCGTCCCCCACGAGGCCCCGGGCTGGCAGGTCGATCTGTCGCAGCAGCCCACAGGACGGCTGCGCCTGCGGCGCAGCGATCCGCCCCCAGCGGCCGACCTGCGGCTGATCTGGCAACCCTGATCCCCTCCATGCAACGACTGCTCGACGTCCCCGCTCCTGCCAAGCTCAACCTGTTTCTGCACGTGACCGGCCGGCGCGCCGATGGATATCACGAACTGCAGTCGGTGTTTCGCCTGATCGACTGGGCCGACACACTGCACTTCGAGCTGCGCCGCGACGGTCAGCTCTCGCGCGAGGATCTGCACACCACCGACGGGCCCGCGCTGCCCGAGGATGATCTGTGCCTGCGCGCGGCGCGCGCGCTGCGCGCCGCCAGCGGCTGCCCGCTGGGAGCGCACATCGTGCTGGAAAAGCGCATCCCACAACAAGCCGGGCTGGGGGGCGGCTCCAGTGACGCCGCCAGCACGCTGATCGCGCTCGATCGCCTCTGGGGCCTGAACTGGCCACGCCGCGCGTTGATCGAGCTGGGCGCGCGACTGGGCGCCGACGTGCCGTTCTTCCTGGGCGGCCGCAACGCCTGGGTCGAGGGTATCGGTGAGCGCCTGACCCCACTCGAGCTGCCGCCTGCGCGCTACGCCGTGGTCAAGCCGCGCGCCGGCACCCGCACCGCCGCCATTTACCAGGCCCCCGATCTCGAACGCGACACGCCCCGCGCTATAATGCAGGACTTCGTTGACGCCTGCATAGCGGCCCCGGGCCGCCTGTGGGGCGCCAACGTGATGCAACCCGTGGCGGTTCGCCTGTGTCCCGACGTCGGCGCCGCACTCCAGCGACTCGGCCGGCTGGGTTTGTCAGCCCGCATGACCGGTTCGGGGAGCGCGGTTTTTGCCGTGCTCACCAGCGATGCGGACGCCCAGGCCGTCGAGCAGGCCGACTGGCCGGACGGTTGGCAGGTGCAGATCTGCAACGGGTTGTCAGAACATCCGCTGGTCGGGTGGCAAAAAGACGCTATAATATGAGTCTTGTTGCTGCTGACACAGCAACGCTGCATGGGGCGCGCCGCGTCAGCGGTGAGCCTGTGTAGGGGAGTCGCCAAGTTGGTTAAGGCATCGGATTTTGATTCCGACATGCGAGGGTTCGAATCCTTCCTCCCCTGCCAAATCCTTTCCCAGTGCCGGTTACACCATGGAACGCTCGATGTCAGCGCACGCCCCCGATTTCATGCTTTTCACCGGCAATGCCAACCCGGCACTGGCCGCCGAGATCGCCCAATACCTGGGCACCACCTTGGGCAATGCCCACGTGGGCCGCTTCTCGGATGGTGAGGTAACCGTTCAAATCGGCCAAAACGTCCGCGCACGCGACATTTTCATCATCCAGCCCACCTGCCCGCCGACCAACGAGAACCTCATGGAGCTCGTCATCATGGTCGACGCGCTCAAGCGGGCATCGGCCGCTCGTATCTCGGCCGTCATCCCCTACTTCGGCTACGCGCGCCAGGACCGCCGCCCGCGCTCGAGCCGCGTGCCCATCAGCGCCAAGGTAGTGGCCAACATGCTGCAGGTGGTCGGCGTGGAGCGCGTGCTGACGATGGACCTGCACGCCGACCAGATCCAGGGTTTTTTCGACATCCCGGTCGACAACATCTACGCTTCGCCTGTGCTGCTGGGCGACCTGCGGCAAAAGAACTACCCCAACCTGCTGGTCGTCTCGCCCGACGTCGGCGGCGTGGTGCGCGCGCGGGCGCTGGCCAAGCAGCTCGACTGCGACATGGCCATTATCGACAAGCGGCGTCCCAAACCGAACGTGTCGGAGGTCATGCACGTCATCGGTGACATCGAGGGCCGCCACTGCGTCATCATGGACGATATGGTCGACACCGCGGGCACCCTGGTCAAGGCAGCCGAGGTGCTCAAGGAGCGCGGCGCGGCCAAGGTGTTTGCCTACGTCACCCACCCGATTTTGTCCGGCCCGGCGGTCGAGCGCGTGGCGCGTGGCGATGCGCTCGACGAGCTGGTCGTGACCAACTCCATCCCGCTCAGCGATGCGGCGCGCGCCTGCGGCAAGATCCGCGCGCTCACCGTCGCACCACTGATGGCCGAGACCATCGCCCGCATCGCCAGCGGTGACTCGGTCATGGAGTTTCTGGCGGAGATGGAAAACCAGGCCTGACGCCGCGAGGCGTCACCCCGGATGCGGCGCTGACGCGGCATCCGGTCACCCGCCGCCTACGGGGCGGTTTTTTGCAACCGGGGTGCACTGGTCGCGGTCACCCCACGCATGTTTGGAGTCATCGAGATGAAATTCGTCGCTTTCGAGCGCCAACAGCAGGGCACGGGTGCGAGCCGCCGCCTGCGCAACGCCGGCAAGACCCCCGGCATCGTCTATGGTGGTGGCGCCGAGCCACAGGCCATCGAGCTGGACCACAACGCGCTGTGGCAAGCCATCCAGAAGGAAGCCTTCCACACCTCCATCCTCGAGATGGAGCTGGGCGGGCAAACCACCAAGGTCGTGCTGCGCGACGTGCAGTACCACCCCTACAAGCCCCAAGTGCTGCACGTGGACTTCCAGCGCGTGGACGACAATACCCGCCTGCGCAAGAAGGTGCCGCTGCACTTCGTCAACGCCGAGCAGTCGCCCGCGGTCAAGGCCGACAAGTGCCTGATCAACCACGTGCTGACCGAAATCGAAATCGAGTGCCTGGCCACCCAACTGCCCGACTTCATCGAAGTCGACCTGAGCCAGCTGCACAAGGGCCAAAGCCTGCACGCCAGCGACCTCAAGCTGGCCCCGGGCGTCAAGATCGTCACCCACGGCAAGCCCAATCCCACCATTGCCACGGTGGTGGAGCCGGTGGAAGAAGTGGTGACCGCGCCGCAAGCCGCGGCGGCCGACGACAAGAAGGGCAAAAAAGGCAAGAAGTGATGCCCGCGGGCGGCGCGCTCGAGCGCCCCTTGGCCCCACGAACCCGGCACAATGGAGGCCCGCCGCGTGCGGGCCTTTTCACGTCTGGGGTGCCGATGCGCCCCACCCTGCCAAGCACCCATGATCAAGCTGCTGGTCGGCCTGGGCAACCCAGGCCCGGAATACGAAGACACCCGCCACAACGCGGGGTGGTGGTGGATCGACCGCGTCGCGCAGGACCTGCGCGTCACGCTGCACCCCGAGCGCGCGTATTTCGGTCTGGTGGGACGCACCCAATTCGAGGGCCAGCCGCTGTGGCTGCTCAAGCCGACCACGTACATGAACCGATCGGGCCAGGCGGTGGCGGCACTGGCGCGGTTTTTCAAGGTGGCGCCAGAACATATCCTCGTCGCACACGACGAGCTGGACCTACCGCCGGGCGACGCCCGGCTCAAGCGCGGCGGCGGCCATGCGGGACACAACGGCCTGCGCGACATCCACGCGCAGCTCGGCAGCGCCGACTACTGGAGGCTGCGGCTGGGCATCGGTCATCCAGGTGTCAAGGCCGAAGTGGTGCACTGGGTGCTGCGCAAACCGCCGCTGGAGCAGCGGCAGGCGATCGACGCCGCCATCGAGCGCGCGGCGCGCGCCCTGCCTTCGTTGCTGGCCGGCGACGTCGCCAAGGCCACCAGCGCCATCCACACCAGCCAGCCCCCGCGCGCCAAGCCACCGCGTCCTTCTGCCGCCGATCAGCGCCCGCCGTCCGGCGATGCGGGCGAGCACGGCGCGGCACCGCGCTGAATCGGCACGCGCCCGGCCCTCAACCCGCGACGCCCGTGGCCTTGGCCGCCTCTTTGGCCGCCTGCAAGCGGCGGTACTTCTGCCACAGCGTCTCGCGGTCTTCCACGAAATCGGGGTGGATAGGGATGCAGCTCACCGGGCACACCTGTACGCACTGCGGCTCATCGAAATGCCCCACGCACTCGGTGCAGCGGCCGGGATCGATGACGTAGTGTTCCTCGCCCATCGAGATGGCCTGGTTGGGGCACTCGGGCTCGCACACGTCGCAGTTGATGCATTCGTCGGTGATGGTCAGGGCCATGCCACGCTCCTGTCGCCAAATGGCCGACCGTTGGTCAAGATGCCTGGGCTGCGGTGGCCTGCCGCAAGCGCTGCGCGACGATGGGGTTGACCATGCCCGACACCTCTCCACCCAGTTTGGCGATTTCTCTCACGAGAGTACTGGAAATACACTGCACCGGCGGTTGCGGCAGCAAAAACACGGTTTGCACCGTGGGCAAGAGCTTGGCGTTCATGGCCGCCATCTGCGCCTCGTAGTCGAAGTCGGTCAGATTGCGGATGCCGCGCACCACGGCCAGCGCGCCGTGCGCACGGCAAAAGTCCATGATCAGCCCGTCGAACGGCAACACCTGCACGCCGGGGCAGTCGGCGAGGGCCTGCGCTGCCATGGCCAGCCGGTCTTCCAGGGTAAACAAGGTCCGCTTGTGGTGGGCAACCGCCACCGCCACGATCAAGCGGTCGAACAACCCCGCCGCGCGGCGGATGACATCCTCGTGGCCCAAGGTGATGGGGTCGAACGTGCCGCTATAGACGGCAGTGCGCACTGCAGGGATCGCCACTGTCATGGGACGGGATTATCCATCGGTTGCAACAAGTGGGCGTGCACCGCACCCGCGCGCAAGTGGCGGTGCAGCCGCCAGCCGAGCGCCGTCAACTCCGGCTCGCCCCAGGCGCGCGGCGCTTCCAGATACGCCCATCCACCGGGTCGCAGCAGGCGCTGCGCGGCCTGCAGCGCTGCCCTCGTCAGGCGCTCACCCCCGCTGTGTGCGTCGTCGAACGGGGGGTCGAGAAACACCACGTCCCATGCCGCCGCGGGCAACCCGGCCAGGACGGCCAAGGCATCGCCACCCACGACGCGCACCGTCTCCGCCCCCAGCCGCTGCACGTTGGCGCGCAAGGCGGCCTGCAGGGCCGGCGAGCGCTCGATCAGCACCACCTCGGCAGCGGCGCGTGAAGCGGCCTCCAGCCCCAGCGCGCCGCTGCCGGCAAAGGCATCGATGCAGCGGCAACCGCTCAAGTCCTGCCCCAGCCAATTGAACAGGGTTTCGCGCACGCGGTCCGGGGTCGGGCGCAGCCCAGGCACGTCGCCCACGGGCAGGCGCGAGCGGCGCCAGCGCCCACCAATGATGCGCACCTCGCCCGTGGGCGACGTGCGGCGCGCGCGCCCCGTCACGGCTGCCCTCCCACGACCACGGTCACCATCCGATCCGGGTCGATGACACGGCGCCACGCGCGCATCAGGGTCTCACGGTCGACCGCGGCCACGCGCGCGGTCCAGGTCTCGAGCTCGTCCAACGGCAGGTCCGACCACGCGATCGCGGCCACCTGCTCGAGCACCTTGCGGTTGCTGTCCAAGCGCAGCGCAAAGCCGTTGATGAGCGCCTCCTTGGCCGCGGCCAGCTCGTGGTCGGTCGGCCCCTCGCGCGTGAAGCGCCGCAGCGACTCGTGCACCAACTGCACCGCGATCGCGGCCTGCTCGGACCGGGTCTGCAGCGCCACGGTAAACGCACCGGCGTGCCGCCCGGCCAGAAAGTAGCTGTATACGCCATAAGTCAGCCCGCGCTGCTCGCGGATCTCGCGCATCAGGCGCGAGGTAAAGCCCCCGCCGCCCAGGATGTGGTTGGCCAGCTGCAGCGCTAGAAAATCCGGATCGTTGCGCGCGATACCGGGCGCCCCCACCCAGACCTGCGCCTGTGCCGCGCCCGGGAAGGGCACGGACAGCGTCTGCGCTTGCGCAAGCGGCGCCACTTCCGGCACGGCGGGCAGCGGCGTGCAGCCGTGCGGCGCCAGTCCGCGCAGCAAGCGCTCGCCAATCGCGTCGGCTTGCGCGCGTGTCACCGCCCCCACGACCGTGACGCGCGCGTCGCAGGGGCGGACATGGCGCCGGTAAAAGGCCTGGAGCGCCGCACGGTCGATGGCAGCCCAGGTCTCGGGCGTGGCTTCCCAGCCATACGGGTGTCCCCGATAGACCGCCCGATGGAAGTGCTGACGCGCCACGGTGTCGGGTTGCGTCTGCGCCTCGCGCCACGCCCCGATCAGCCGCTCGCGCTCGCGCGCCCACACGGCGGCGTCGAACGACGGTGCCGCCAACTGCCGCGCCGCCAGCGCCACGGCGCCCTCCAGCAGATCGGGGCGCGTGAGCGTGCGCAGCGACACGCTGAAACGATCGAGGGTCGCCGTCGCGCTCCACTGCGCCCCCAGGTCGGCCCAGGCATCGGACAACGCATTTTCGTCGAGCGCCGGCTGGCCGTCGTGGGCCAGCACCCCGCGGCCCAGCATCAGCGCCGTCGCGGCCGCCAGCCCCGCCTGCCCCGCGGGATCGCGTCGGCTGCCGCCGTCGAACTCCACGCGCACATCGACCATCGGCAACGCGTCGATGCGCACCCAGTACAGGCGCGCGCCATCGGGCCGCACCCAGTGCTCGATGGGCAGCGCCGCCTGTGCCGCAGCCGCCACCAGCCACAGGCAGGCCGCGAGCCACCAACCCCACCTCCGATGCCGCGCGCTCATGACCCAGCCTCCGGCCGCAGCACGCCGACGGTGAGCCGCTCGTCCTGGAAGTAGCGCTGCGCCACCCGGCGCACGTCCTCGGTGCCGACGCGCTGCAAGCGCGCCAACAGTCGCTGGTTGGCATCCACCGGCCAGCCCAACACCCAATGCATGCCCAGCGCGCGGGCTTGCGCGAACATCGAATCGAGCGCGTAGATCTCGCTGGCCATCCACTGCGTCTTGACACGCTCCAGCTCGGCTTCGCTCACCCCGTCGCGCGCGACGCGCGCGATCTCGGCCTTCAACGCGGCTTCCACGGCCTCGACTGGCACCCCCTGCCGCGGCGTGGCGCTCAGCACGAACGACTCCGGCCCACGCGCGGCCACGCCATACGATGCGCTCACCGCATCGGCCAGACGCGGGCCACCCTGCCCCTGCACCAGCACGCGCTCCAGCCGCGCGCCCGGATGGCCGTCGAGCACGCCGGCCAGCAACACCAGCGCCAGCGCATCGTTTGCCTCCTCATCGGTCGCATCGGGGTGCGCCAGCCGCGGCACGCGCCAGCCCATCACCAGCGCGGGCTGCGGCGTGCGCGCCTGCCATTCGAAGCGGCGCACGCCGCGCTGCGGCGGCTCGGCGTCGGGCGTGCGTGCCGGCACGGCGCGGGCGGGCCACGTGCCAAACGTCGCCTGCGCCCAGGCAAGCACCTGCGCCACGTCCACGTCGCCCACCACCACCAACGCCGCGTTGCCCGGCACGTACCAGCGCCGGTAGAAGTCACGCACGGTCTCGGGCTGCAACGCCTGCAAGTTGCCCATCCAGCCGATCACCGGCCGCCGGTAGGGGTGCGCCACCCAGGCCATGGCGTTGAACTGCTCGTAGAGCTGCGCGCGCGGCTCGTCCTCGATACGCTGGCGGCGTTCTTCCTGCACCACGGCCAGCTCACGCTGGAACGCCTCGTCGGTCCAGGTGTTGTTCATCATCCGGTCGGCCTCCAGCCGCATCGCCTCCGGCAACCGGGGCGCTGGCAGCTGCACGTGATAGGCCGTCATGTCGCGCGAGGTAAAGGCGTTGTCGCGCCCGCCCAGCGCGGCGATGCGGCGTGAATACTCGCCCTCCGGTACCGTCGGCGTGCCCTTGAACAGCATGTGCTCCAGCACGTGCGCCACGCCGGACTCGTGGTCCTGCTCATCCATCGACCCCACGCGCAGCCACAGCATCTGGACCGCCGTGGGCGCGCGGCGGTCGGGCTGGACAATGACGGTCAGGCCATTGGCCAGGGTCAACACCTGCGCCTGTGGCGCCAAGGACGGCGCGTTGGCAGCCTCCTCGGTCGCCATGGCCGTGATCGGCAGCACCGCGCCACCGACCAGCCACAGCAGCGCCGCGCCCAAGCGCGCGAATCGGCGGCGAATCTCGTCGCCGTCACCGATGCTGAACCTGTACCAGGCCGCAATCATGAGATGGGGTTTCATAGAATGTCGATCATTCTAGACAGCAAGCTCTTATGTTCCGATTTCTCAAAGAAAAGTTCTTCGGCACGCGCGAGCCCACCGGGGAGCCGCTTGTCGACCCCGCGCCCACCGCCGCGCCGGGGGCGGCACCAGCGCCCGCGCCCGAACCCACGACGGCGGTGGCCGCGGCCAGTGCCCCCCCAACGGACAGCACAGACAGCGCCGCCACCCGCCAGGGTTGGCTCGGGCGGCTCGCTGCCGGTCTGCGCAAAACCGGCAGCAGCCTCACCGCGGTCTTCGTCGGGGCTCGCATCGACGACGCACTGTATGAGGAGCTCGAAGCGGCCCTGCTCATGGCCGACGCCGGCACCCAGGCCACGGCCCACCTGCTCGACGAGCTGAAGCGACGCGTCAAGGCGCAGCGGGCCACCGACGCCCAAGAGGTGCGCGCGCTGCTGGTGGACGTGATCGCCGATTGGCTCGCGCCCCTGCAAAAACCGCTGGCCGTCGGCGCCCAGCCCGAAGGGCCCACCGTGTGGATGGTGGCAGGCGTCAACGGTGCGGGCAAGACGACGACGATCGGCAAGCTCACCTGGCACCTGGCGCAGCACGGCGCCACGGTGCTGTTGGCCGCCGCCGACACCTTTCGCGCCGCTGCGCGCGATCAGCTCGACGTCTGGGCCCGGCGCAACGGCGTCGATATCGTCAGCCAGGAGGGCGGCGATCCGGCCGCGGTGGCATTCGATGCCGTCTCGGCCGGGCGCGCGCGCGGCAAGGATGTGGTCATCGTCGACACCGCGGGCCGCCTGCCGACGCAGTTGCATCTGATGGAGGAGCTGCGCAAGATCAAGCGTGTGGTGGCCAAGGCGGAACCCGGCGCGCCGCACGAAGTGTTGCTCGTCATCGACGGCAATACTGGCCAAAATGCGCTGGCCCAGGTCAAAGCGTTCGACGCCGCCTTGCAGCTCACGGGGCTGATCGTCACCAAGCTCGACGGTACCGCGAAGGGCGGCGTGCTGGCCGCCATCGCCATGTGGGCGCGCGAACAAGGGCGCGAGCTGCCCGTGTACTTCATCGGCATTGGCGAGAAGCTCGAAGACCTGCAACCTTTCGACGCGCGCGAGTTTGCGCAAGCGCTGCTGGGCTGAACACCCGCGCCGCCCTTGCGGGGTTGGGGTTGTCCCGATAGACGCGCCGCCCCGTCGCGGTAAGCTTGGCGAAGGCTAGCCCACTAGCATTTACCCGAATTGCTTATATCAGCACGTCGTGATACATATTCGTCCCGATTCGGCACGGTTGCCGCAACACCCCCAGAGGAGCCCCATGACAATGAACGCACTTCGAACCATCTTGGTAGCCAGCGCGCTCGGCGCTGCCACCCTGGCGCATGCCCAGGTCGACCAGGTCAAGGTGTGGGCAGCCGCCTGCGCCAACTGCCACGGCACCGACGGCCGCGCTGAGCCGGGTATGGAAGCCCTGGCTGGCAAAAACGCCGATGACATGACCAAGACGCTGCTCGACTTCAAGGCTGGCCGCAAGCCCGCCACCATCATGCACCAGATCAGCAAGGGCTACACCGACGACGAGCTGCGCGCCATCGCCGCGTACTTCGCCGCGCAGAAAAAATAACACCTGAGGAGTCACACCATGATGCAACGTCGCCAATTCGTCTCTACCGTCGCGGCCGGCTCGGCGCTGGGCTCCTTGGGTTTGATCTCGGGTTGCGCCACGCCCATGGCGGGCGGCTCTGGGCCCCACGTCGTCGTCATCGGCGGCGGCTATGGTGGCGCCACGGCCGCCAAGTACACGCGCCTGTTCTCCGAAGGCAAAGTGCGCGTGACGCTGATCGAGCCCAACGCGCAATTCATCTCTTGCCCCATCTCCAACCTGGTGATCGGCGGCATCAAGCAGATGGCCGACATCACCGTTCCCTATGAGAACTTGGAAAAGCGCCACGGCGTCAAGATCGTACGCGACCGCGCCACCGCAATCGACCCGGCCAAGCGCGTGGTCAAGCTCGCTGGCGGCAGCGAGATCAGCTATGACCGCCTGATCGTCTCGCCCGGCATCGACTTCATGTGGGAAACCTTGCCCGGCATGAACAAGCCGGGCGCGCAAGACAAAGTGCTGCACGCCTGGAAGGCCGGCCCGCAGACCGTGGCGCTGCGCCAGCAGCTCGAGGCGATGCCCGACGGCGGCGTGTATGCGCTGTCCATCCCACTGGCCCCGTACCGCTGCCCGCCCGGGCCCTACGAGCGCGCCTGTATGGTCGCGCACTACTTCAAGAAGGCCAAGCCCAAGAGCAAAGTCATCATCTTCGACGCCAACGACGACGTCACTTCCAAGCCCGCGCTGTTCAAGAAAGCCTGGGACGAGCACTACAAGGGCATCATCGAATACCGCCCCAAACACCGCGTGGTGGACGTGGACGTGGCCACCAACACTCTCAAGTTCGAGTTCAACGACGACTTCAAAGGCGCGGTGCTCAACGTCGTGCCCAACATGCGGGCGGGCGACATCGCGGTGCAAACCGGCCTGGCCACCGCCAACAAGCGTTGGTGTGAAGTCGACTTCCTGACCTTCGAGTCGGTCGCGGTCAAAAACATTCACGTGCTGGGTGACGCGATCCAGATCGCACCCGCCATGCCCAAGTCCGGTCACATGGCCAACCAGCACGGCAAGACCTGCGCCGCTGCGGTCGTCAGTCTGCTCATGGGCAAAGAGCCGCCCAAGATGCCGCTGTACGCCAACACCTGCTACAGCTTCGTCACCGACGAGGACGTGGTGCACGTGGCCAGCGTGCACCGCTACGATGCCGAGAAAAAGACGATGCTGACGGTGCCGGGCTCGGGCGGCGTCTCGGCGCGTGCCAGCGAGCTCGAGGGCCGCTACGCCCTGGCGTGGGCGCGCAACATCTGGGCGGACACGCTCGCCTGAGCGTCCGGCGCGGCGCCCGACGCCGACACCTCCTGCAGGAGTCGGCGTCGGTTTTTTCCCCTCCGATATATCGGTTTATCAGCACGGACTATAAGACGGTTATGAGAGTTTCCTGCGCAATCCCCTCCCTTCTGGTTCGATCCCTCGTGACCGTCGGGTTGTTGGCCACGGCGGCCACGTCGGCCCACGCACAGGCCGATGAAGCGCGTGCCCGCAAGATTGCCAACGGCGTGTGTTTCATGTGTCACGGCGAGAATGGGGAGTCGACCAGCGAAATCTTCCCCCGTCTGGCGGGCCAGCACGCGGAATACATCGCCAAACAGCTCAAGGCCTTCAAGACAGGCGAGCGCAAAAGCACGGCGATGGCCGAGATGGTGGCCAAACTCACCGACGACGAGATGCTGGCCCTCGGCCGTTATTACGAAAAACTGCCCGCCGTGCGCGAAAACGTCAAAGACACCGGCTTGGCCGCGGTCGGTGCCTACATCTACCAAAACGGCAACAAATTCAGCGGTGTACCCGCCTGTGTGAGCTGCCATGGGCCCGATGGGCACGGTGCCAACAACCTGCCACGGCTGGCAGGACAATTCTCGGGCTATTTGTTCACGCAGCTCAAACAGTTCAACCAGCGACAACGCACCAACGACAATATCGTGATGCATACCGTCGCGGAGAAGATGTCCGAGCTCGAAATGGCCGCGGTCGCGGAGTACCTAAGCACCAAATGAGCCCGGGGCCAAAGGCCCCCCGCTCTTCGAGGCGAGGTCAATCGATGTGCAGGCGCGCGTGGATGCGTCGCGTCAAGCGCCAAACGGCCCATAGCACCAGCGGCATGGCGGCCCCCGCCGTCAACTCGGGATGTAGGGGGACTCCCGCCGATTTCAGTGCCTTGGCCCCGTAGAGCACCAGACTGATCACGTAGTACGAGATGGCCGCGATCGACAGCCCTTCGACCGTCGATTGCAAGCGCAACTGCAGCGCCTGCCCGCGGGTCAGCTTTTCCAACAAGACCCGGTTCTGTTCCTCGCGCGCGATATCGACCTGGGTGCGCAACAAGGCGCTGGTACGCGCGATGCGCTCCGACAGCGCGACCAGCCGCTGCTCGGTCGAGACCACGGTTGCAATGGCCGGCGCCAGCCGCCGACGCATGAATTCGCTGATCGTCTGTGTACCGGGGATGGCCTGCTCGCGCAGTTCGGCGATGCGCTGGTTGACGATGTGGTCGTAGGCGCGCGTGGCCGAGAAGCGGTAGCCGTGCTCGGCGATTGCGCGCTCGATGCTGGCCGCCAACCCGACGAGCTCGTCCAGCAAGGCTTGATCGGATGTGGTCTTGGCCTCCATATCAGCCGTCAGGCGAGCCAGCCGCGCCTCGGCTTGCGCAAGCGGGCCCGCCAGCATCTTGGCCACCGGCAGCCCCAACAAGGCCATCATGCGGTAGGTCTCCAGCTCGACCAGCCGCGCCGAGATGCGGCCAGCGCGGGTTTCGCTCGTCTCTGGCGGCGCCAACACGAGCATGCGCTCGAAACCGCTACCCCGCAGCCGAAAATCGGTCACGACGATCGAATGCCCCTCGCGTCCGATGAGGGATGCGACCACGGGCTGATTACCAAACCAGCGGCGCGCCTGCGCGAGCAAGCTCGGCGGATCCGCCAAATCGGCTGTGACCATGGCCAACTGGATGGCGCAGATGGTGCGTCCCGGGATGGCCGCCCACCAGTCGGGCGCCACCTTCAGCGATGGCAACAAAGGGGGATCCGTCGCCTCCAGGCCGGCCTCGGGCGGCAAGGGCTGTACGAGTGAGTAACGGGTAAACTCGGTGTGGCGTTCCCATTTCAGGGTAAAGCCCCCCGGGCAACGCAGACGCAGAAAGTGCGCCTGCAGATCGGCCTCGGTCAACCCCTCCTGCCCGGGCAGTCGCCGCAGATGTTGCAGCTCCTGTGCGCGATCCACCCCTTCGTTGAGCACGGCCACATACACCACCAGCGCAGGCAGGCGAATACGCGCGGTCGGCCGCGCGTGCACCTCGTTGTGCAGGGCACGGCGGCGGCTGTCGTCAGGGGGCAAGACGGCGCTGATACCCCCAATGGCATCGTCTGGCGTCATGGATGCAACCATAGCATAACGCCGGACGAATTCCCGATGAAAAAACCCCGCCAAGCCAGCCGGCCCGGCGGGGTTTTCGGCACTCAAGGCGCACAGGCGCCCAGCTTCTGGTGAAAGCTGTCCGCTTACGCGCCCAGCTTTTGGTGAAAGCTGTCCGCTTACGCGCCCAGCTTTTCTTTGATACGGGCCGCCTTGCCGGTGCGGCCGCGCAGATAGTAGAGCTTGGCGCGGCGCACGTCGCCGCGGCGCTTGACCTCGATGCTGGCGATCAACGGGCTGTACAGCGGGAAGGTACGTTCCACGCCTTCACCGTTGGAGATCTTGCGCACGATGAAGCTGGAGTTGAAACCGCGGTTGCGCTTGGCGATGACGACGCCTTCGTAGGCCTGCACGCGCTTTTTGTTGCCTTCGATCACGTTGACGTTGACCACCACGGTATCACCGGGGGCAAAGTCAGGGATGGTCTTGTTCAGGCGAGCGATTTCTTCCTGCTCGAGGATTTGGATCAGGTTCATGGTCTCATCCACGATCGTGTCTGCGCTGCACACTGCACGAACCAGCGCCCTTGCGCCAGCCCGCCCGGGGTTGCTTTTATTATCAAACACCCGAAGCCAGACAGAGGATCAAAGCTCTCTATTGTAACCCAGTTCGTGCAACAGCTGCTCATCCGACGGCCGCAGCCGACCTTGAGCACGCGCCTGCGCGAGCAGGTCGGGACGGCGCTGCGCCGTGATCTGGACCCGTTGGGCCCGACGCCAGGCCTCGATCTGTGCATGGTGGCCCGACAGCAGCACCGACGGCACGCTCATCGCGCCGCCGGGTCCCTCCCATACCTCCGGCCGGGTGTAGTGCGGGCAGTCGAGCAAACCGTCCAGTGCGGGGTTGAAGCTGTCTTGCTCGGCACTGGCCTGATCACCCAGCACGCCCGGCTGCAAGCGCGCCACCGCATCGAGCAGCGCCACCGCAGCGATCTCGCCGCCCGAGAGCACGAAGTCCCCCAGGCTGAGCTGCTCGTCCACGCAAGCATCGATGAAGCGCTGATCTACCCCTTCGTAGCGACCGCACACCAAAATCGCACCCGCGCCGCCGGGTTGCGCGTAGCGACTCACCACGGTGTGCGACAGGCGCTCGCCCGCCGGCGAAAAGAGCACCGTGGGTACGTCCACCGGCGCCCCCGGTACACGGCAGGCGGCCAGGCCCCGGTCGGCGCGCACGGCTTGCCAGCATCGGTGCAGCGGCTCGGCCAGCATGACCATTCCCGGCCCCCCGCCAAAGGGGCGATCATCCACGCGGCGGTATGGCCCCTCGGCAAAGTCGCGCAAGGGCCACAGGCGCACCTGAACCACTCCCGAGGCAAAGGCGCGGCGCGTCACCCCCACCGTCAAGTACGGTTCGATCAGTTCGGGAAACAGCGTGATGACGTCGAAACGCATGGCAGCGACACGCCGGTCGGGACGGGTCAGTAATCAGGCTGCCAGTCGACGGTGATGCGGCGCGCCGCCAAATCGACCGTGTCCACGTAGGCGGCGACAAACGGGATCATGCGCTCGACGGCGGCATCGCCGCTGCCGTCGCGCAAGCACAGCACCGCGTGCGGGCCAGTGGGCAACAGATCCTCGACCACGCCGAGCATCACGCCCTCGCGGTTGACGACCTGCAGGCCAATCAGATCGACCCAGTAGTATTCGTCCGCGCCGGTGGTGGGCGGAAAGTCAGCGCGGGAAATGAAAATACGCGCGCCACGCAGGGCTTGCGCCGCGTCACGGTCGGACAGGCCGTCGAAGCGCACGACCACGCCGTCGCCGTGCCAGCGTGCCTCGGCCACGGTAACGGCAACGGTGCCTTCGAAGGCGTCGAACGGCCGCGCACGCGCGCCCGCCCGGGAGGCCGGGGGCTGTAAAAACCAACGACGCGCGTGCAGCAGCGTGTCGCCACCGCGGCTGATCGCGTGCACGTGCGACCAGCCGTGCAACCCCCACGGCTCCTGGATGTGGCCGATCTCGACCGCATCAGCGGGCAGCTCGGCCACCTGCCAGGGCAGGGCTTCGGCCATGAGGATGGGCCGCCTCAAGCGGCGGCAGCTTCGGCCGGGACGACCTTGGGCGCCTGCTTGAGCAGACGGGCCACCGTGTCGGACGGCTGGGCGCCGACGCCCAGCCAGTAGGTCAGGCGGTCTTGCGCGATGTTGAGCGGCACGTCGTTGCCGCGCGCGATCGGGTTGTAAAAACCAATGCGCTCGATGAAGCGGCCATCGCGACGGCAGCGCTTGTCGGCGACGACGATGTGGTAGAACGGGCGGGCCTTCGAGCCGCCACGGGCGAGTCGGATCACGACCATGGGTTATCCTTGCAAACAGGTTCGACGAGACGGTGGAAAGGCAACGCCTGAGACACGGACGACTGGCCACCTGGCCAGCGAAACGTTGCAAACCGGCCATTATATCCCGCACGCTGTGAAACCCACCCTGATCCGCCCCAGCCGCGATGACGACCTGGACCCCATCGCGCACATCTACGCCTACCACGTCCGGCACGGCACCGGCACGTTCGAGACCGAGCCCCCCAGCGTGGCCGACATGGCGGCGCGCCGCGCCGACGTGCTGGCCAAGGGACTGCCCTGGCTGGTGATCGAGGTCGACGGCGAAGTGGCGGGGTTCGCTTATGGCAACTGGTTCAAACCCCGCGCGGCTTACCGCTATTCGGTGGAGGATTCGATCTACCTGGCGCCACAGGTAGCCGGCCGCGGGCTGGGTCGGGCGCTACTGGCCGAGCTGCTCGCGCAGCTCGAGGCGCGCGGCATCCGCAAGGTCATCGCGGTGATTGGCGACTCGGCCAACGCGGGCTCGATCGGCCTGCACACGGCGCTCGGCTTCGAGCGCGTGGGCGTGGTGCGCTCGTGCGGCTGGAAGTTCGACCGTTGGCTCGACATCGTGTTGATGGAAAAAACCCTGGGGCCTGGCGACCAGACACCGCCAGCACCACAATAACGGCATGCGACACCCCCGCAACAAAACCATCGCCGCGTGGCTGGCCTTCATCGGCGGCGGCCTGGGCTGGCACCGTTTTTACCTGTACGGCTTGAGCGACGTGTGGGGTTGGGTCCACGCCATCCCGACCGCCCTCGGTTTTTGGGGGGTGGACCGGGTGCTGTCCTACGGGCAAGACGACAAGCTGTCGTGGGTGCTGCTGCCATTTTTGGGGTTGGGGCTGGTCGCGGCGTGCTTGTCGGCCATCGTGTATGCCTTGCAGCCGCCCGAACGCTGGAACACACGGCACAACCCAGAACTGCCGGCCGATGCGGGGCCGGGTGCCACGAATTGGCTCACGATCGTGGCGGTGGTGCTGTCGCTCATGCTGGGCGCGACGGCGTTGATGGCCGGGCTGGCATTCAGCTTTCAGCGCTACTTCGAATACCAGATCGAAGAGGGCTTGCGCATCAGCCAGTGAAGCGCGCAAGTAACAGCATCCAGGCGCTCAGCGTCAGCACGCCAGCAGCGGTCGACAGCCCTGTGGCCGCGGTGATTTCGGCCTGCGCCACGCGGTAGCGCTGCGCGAACAAAAAGACGTTCGCCCCCACGGGTACCCCTGCAGCCACGACCAGCACGGCGAGCGGCAAGCCGCGCACGCCCCACAGCCAGGCGCTCGCGCCGACCAACACCGGCAGCACCAGGTTTTTGGCCACCGTCACCGACACCGCGTCGCGCCAGTGCGCGCGCCACGGCGTGTAGGCCAGACTGATGCCCACCAGCACCAGCGCCAGCGGGCCGAACGCCTGCCCCAACAGGTGCAACGGCTTGTCCACCACAGTGGGCAGGGCGATGCCAGTCTGTCCCCACAGCAGCCCGCAAGCGATGGGCAGCGGGATGGGGTGGATGACCGAGCCGCGCACCGCCGACCACGCAGCGCGCCACAAGCGCACGCCGGGCTCGCCCCCGGGGCTGGTGCGCCCCTCGGCCAGCTCCAGCGCCACCGACGCCACCGTCAGCAGGATGAGCGCATGCACCGCGATGAGCGTCAACAGCGTGACCACGCCGGGCTGTCCGTAAGCCAGGGTGATGAGCGCGATGCCGATCATCACCAGATTGGAAAACGTGCCCCCCAGCGCCAGCACGATACCGCGCGCGTGCCAGCCGCGCCACGCCATTTGCAGCAGCAGCCACGGCAGCGCGGCGCTGAAGTAGGCGGCGATGGGCCGCCAGTCCAGCGCCTCCGGCCGCACCTGGCTCATGGTGCGAAACAGCAGCGCCGGAATCAGCAGCAGAAAGACCAGGTTCGACAGATCCTTGACGGCTGTGGCCGCCACCCAGCCACGGCGCCCGGCCAACACCCCCGCACCGATGAGCAGAAACACCGGCGCGAGCGACTGGAAGACGGGATGGTCGGCAACGCTCACGCCCGGCAGTGTAACGGGGCGAAGCGCCATCGCGCTGGCACCTGGGCGACCCCGGGGACTCAGCCCGTGCCGGGCTTGAGGTAGGACGCAAACGCACGCCGCAGCTTGGCCACCTTTGGCGCGGCCACCGCCAGGCAGTAGCCATGATGGGGGTGGCGCGCAAAAAAGTCCTGGTGGTAGTCCTCGGCGGGCCAGTAGTGGCGCAACGGCTCGACCTCGGTCACGATGGGGGCATCGAACACGCCCTCGGCCTGCAGTTCGTCGATGAGTGCGCGCGCCACCGCGGCCTGCTCGGGCGTGGTCCAGTAGATGCCGCTGCGGTATTGCGTGCCCACGTCGGCCCCCTGGCGGTTGGGCGTGGTGGGGTCGTGGATCGCGAAGAAGATGGTCAACAGCTCGCGCACGCCGATCACCGCCGGGTCGTAGACGAGCCGGACGACCTCGGCGCAGCCGGTGCGGCCGCTGCACACGTCCTCATACGTCGGGCGCGCGGCCTGCCCGTTGCTGTAGCCGGACTCGACGTCGAGCACGCCGCGCACGCGGTCGAACACCGCCTCGGTGCACCAAAAGCAGCCGCCCGCCAACACCAGGGTTTCAGTCGTCATGGTCCGAATTGTGCTACGGTCACGACACCATGATGCTGTCTCTGGATTTTCTGGCATTGCCGCTGTTGACCGCGTCGGCGCTGCTGCTGCTGAGCCTGGTGGCAGGCCTGTTCTCGGCGCGACTGGGCTTTTCGTTCCTGCTGGTGTTTTTAGTCGCGGGCATGCTGCTTGGCGAAGATGGCCCTGGCGGCGTGGTGTTCGAGGATTTTCGGCTGGCCTTCTGGGTCGGCAATGTGGCCCTGGCGGTGATCCTGCTCGACGGCGGACTGCGCACACGCTATGCCACTTTCCGCACTGGCCTGCAGCCCTCGCTGATGCTGGCCACGGTGGGGGTCGCGGTGAGTGCGGCGCTCACCGGAGTGGGTGCATGGCTGCTGATGGACCTGAACTGGCGGCTCGCGCTTCTGCTCGGCGCCATCGTCGGCTCCACGGACGCCGCCGCCGTCTTCTCGCTGCTGCAGACGTCGGGGGTGCGGCTCAACGAGCGCGTCGCCTCGACGCTGGAGATCGAATCGGGCCTGAACGATCCGATGGCCGTGTTCCTGACCCTGGCGCTGATCGGACTGGCCATGACGCCCGGGACGCCATCGCTGGCGACGGGGTGGGAGCCGCTGCTGTCGCTGGTGCAGCAGTTCGGCTGGGGGCTGGTGCTCGGCGGCGGACTGGGCTGGGCACTGGCCGACGGCCTGCGTCTGCTCGCCCGGCTGACCCGACCGGCGGGCGGAGTGCGGGCGTTGCTGCTGCTGTCGGCGGGCCTGGCGGTGTTCGCGTTCACGACCTGGATCGGCGGCTCGGGGTTTCTTGCCGTGTACATCTTCGGGCTGGTGGTCGGCAACCGCGCCCGCGGCTCGGTTGCCCCGGCGCTGCAAGCGATGGACGGATACGCCTGGATGGCCCAGGCAGGCATGTTCCTGCTGCTGGGGCTGCTGGTGACCCCCACCGAGGCGCTGCGCACGCTGCTGCCGGCGCTGGGAGTGGCCGCGGTGTTGATGCTGCTGGCCCGCCCCGTGGCGGTCTGGCTGTGCCTGCGGCCGTTTCACTTTCCGCCGCATGAGATCGGGTTCATCGCCTGGGTCGGCCTGCGCGGTGC
>NZ_CALIND010000095.1:0-2562 GCF_938045175.1 uncultured Tepidimonas sp. | reverse complement strand
CGCTGGTTTCGCTTCGTGGCCGATGAGGCAACCGCCGAGGCCGAAGACGAGTCGTGCGAGGAAGACCTGCTGGTGCTGGTGGGGACGCGCTACCCGTTGCGCGAGTTGGTGGAAGACGAGTTGCTGTTGGCAGCGCCGTTGGTGCCCATGCACGACGCCTGCCCGCACCCGATTGCCCTGACCAGCGGGGAGGTGCTGACGCCTGCCGTCGCAGACGGGGACGAATCGGCCGAGGCGCGACGCCGTCCCTTCGAGGTGCTAGCCGCCCTCAAAGCGCGTCGGCCCTGAGGGCGCGTTGCCCCGATGACGGGCGGCCGGCTATAATGCGGGGTTTTCCTAGACTATCCTTGTCTTTTTCCAGGAGCCGATCATGGCCGTTCAGCAGAACAAGAAGTCGCCGTCCAAGCGCGGCATGCACCGCTCGCACAACGCGCTGTCGGTGCCTGGGATCGCCGTTGAGCCCACCACGGGCGAGACGCACCTGCGCCACCACATCAGCCCCAACGGCTTTTATCGCGGCCGTCAGGTGCTCAAGAACAAGTCCGAGGCTTGATTTCCGCGACGGTTCCCGTCACGCGGGTGACGGTCGCGCGCCGAGGTGGGCGCAGCGGGCCGCCCGCGCGCGCATGAAGCCACCGTGATCCGGATTGCCGTCGACTGCATGGGGGGCGACCACGGCCCCTCGGTGACCCTGCCGGCTTGTGCCGCGTTTCTTGCCAGCCATCCCGAGGCGCGCTTGCTCTTGGTGGGTCGGCCCGACGCGTTGTCGTCGCTGCCTGCCGGGCTCGACGCTGCCCGTTGCAGCGTGGTGCACGCCTCCGAGGTCGTGGCGATGGACGATCCGGTCGAGGTGGCCCTGCGCCGCAAGAAGGACTCGTCCATGCGCGTGGCGATCGCGCAGGTCAAGGACGGGGCGGCCGATGCGGCTGTGTCTGCTGGCAACACGGGGGCGCTGATGGCGATTGCGCGCTACGTGCTCAAAACGCTCGATGGCATCGACCGACCCGCCATCGCGACCCAAATGCCCAACGCGGCCGGTGGGGCGACCACCGTGCTGGACCTGGGGGCCAATGTCGATTGCACCGCCGAGCACCTGTTGCAGTTCGCGGTCATGGGCTCGGCGCTCGTGGCCGCCAGCGGTCGCGAGAACCCGACCGTGGGGCTGCTCAATATCGGCGAAGAGGTCATCAAGGGCAACGACGTCATCAAGCGCGCGGGGCAGTTGCTGCGCGAGGCCGCCGCGCGCGGTGACCTGAACTTCCACGGCAACGTCGAAGGCAACGACATTTTCAAAGGCACGGTCGACATCGTCGTCTGCGACGGCTTCGTCGGCAACGTCGCGCTCAAGGCCAGCGAGGGGCTGGCCAGCATGATCGGCACCTTTTTGCGCGAGGAGTTTGCGCGCAGCGCATATGCGCGGCTGGCGGCGCTGGTGGCGTGGCCGGTGCTGATGCGCTTCAAGCGCCGGGTCGATCATCGGCGCTACAACGGCGCGGCGCTGCTGGGCTTGCGCGGCCTGGTGTTCAAGAGCCACGGCTCGGCCGACGCGTTTGCGTTCGAGCAGGCGCTGCGGCGTGCGTATGATGCGGCCGACGCCCGATTGCTGGATCGTGTGCAGCGTCGCATCGCCCACGCGGCCCCGTTGATGGCGACGGCCGCGCACGGGGTCGAGGCCGGCCCGTTTACTTGAGCAGGTCGTCCATGGTCTGTTGCCAACCACCGGAGCACCGATGAGTCTGTACGCCCGCATCACTGGCACGGGCAGCCATTTGCCCCAGCGGCGCCTGACCAACCAGGACATGGCCGAGTGGCTCGCCCAGCGCGGGCTGCAGACGAGCGACGAGTGGATCGTCGAGCGCACGGGCATTCGCGCGCGCCACTTCGCCGCCGACGGTGAGATGGCGAGCGACTTGGCGCTGGCTGCCAGCCTGCGCGCCTTGCAGGCCGCGGGGCGCGAACCGCACGAGGTCGATCTGATCGTGCTGGCCACGTCCACTCCGGACATGGTGTTTCCGTCCACGGCCTCCATCCTGCAGCGCAAGCTGCACGAGGCCGCCAGCGCCCAGGGCGGGCGCGGGCCGATCGGTGCGCCCGCGTTCGACGTGCAGGCGGTGTGCACCGGTTTTATCTACGCGCTGACGGTGGCTGATGCGCTCATCCGCACCGGCACGGCACGCTGTGCGTTGGTGGTGGGGGCCGAGGTGTTTTCGCGTATCCTCGACTTCGATGACCGCACGACCTGCGTGCTGTTTGGCGACGGCGCTGGCGCCGTGGTGCTGGAGGCCACCGAGCACGACGGCAGCGGCCCGGGCGTGCTGGCCACCGACATCCACGCGGACGGTCGGCACACGGGCATCTTGTGCGTGCCCGGCGGGGTGGCCGGCGGGCAGGTGCTGGGTGAGCCGCTGCTGCGCATGGATGGGCAGGCGGTCTTCAAGCTGGCGGTGCATGTGCTGGAGGAGACGGCCCGCACCACGCTGGCCAAGGCGGGCAAGACCGAGGCCGACGTGGACTGGCTCATCCCGCATCAGGCCAACATCCGCATCATGCAAAGCACGGCGC
>NZ_CALIND010000094.1:0-17427 GCF_938045175.1 uncultured Tepidimonas sp. | reverse complement strand
GCGTATTGGTATCGAGAAACAAACCGCCGCCCGCGGCCGCATCATGGACGCCGACTTCGCCGCCGAGACGGCCAACCTGAGCCGCACCCAAATCCTGCAGCAAGCCGGCACCGCCATGATCGCCCAGGCCAACCAGCTGCCACAGAACGTGCTGCGACTGTTGCAGGGCTGACGGCGTTACCAGACCCGATGACGAAAGCGGCATCCGGCCGCTTTCGCTTTTTTGGCAGCAAGCGACGCGGGCCACGCACGGCCCACTCACAGTGCAGACACTCGCCACGGTGCGGCTCCTTCAGCAAAGCGCTTCAGCGGCAATAGCACCCCTCGCCCGGTCGATATCATGGCTTACGCGAGGCGCCGAGCCCTCAAGTGTGCGTGTCGATGGACGATACAAAACTCATCGAACATCGTTCGCAATCACGCGAGGGCCACCATGCTTGCTCTGACCCCCATGAAACACGCCAAGACCTACGGCCAGATGGCCGCCAGCACCCGCGCCACCACGGCCGACCCGCACGGGCTGATCGAGATGCTGTTCGACGCGATCGATGAGCAGATCGCGGTGGCGATGGGCGCCCTGGAGACACACGAGACGGAGAGGCGCGGCAAGGCGGTGAAGAAGGCCGTGATGCTGCTGCAAGAGGGCCTGCGCGGCGGACTGGACCTGGAAAAAGGTGGCGAGCTGGCCGAGCGGCTCGATGGCTTGTACGCCTATTGCGCCGCCCGCTTGGCGGAGGCGCACGCCAAGCGCGACCGTGCGCTGTTCGCAGAGGTACGCCAGCATCTGCGCACCGTCGCCGACGGCTGGAAAGCCATCCGCCCCCAGTAAGCAGCCGACTGCCGGAGGCCCGAATCATGAGCGCTACCCCCAAACCCAGCCCCAGCGTGATGGACGTCTATCAAGCCCTGGAAGACGCGAGCGCCCGCATGCTGCAAGCGGCGCAGGCCGACGACTGGGACCGCGTCGTGGAACTGGAAGGCGCCTGCGCGGTGTTGATCGAGCGCCTGCGCGAGCAGGGTGAGCACGCGCAGCTCACGCCCGCCGAGCGGGCAGAGAAGCACCGCATCATGTTGGCCATTTTGCGCCACGATGCGCAGATCCGCGCGCTGGCCGAGCCGTGGCTGGATGTGTGGGGCGACGTGCCCCCAGGCGAGCCGATCCGCAGCGCTTGGCTGCACTGATCCGGTGCCCGCGCGTCGCGGACACCGCTCTGTCCCACGTCGCGGGATGGTCAGGAATGAAGATCCGGGGAGGCAGGCTGAACGTCCCACCCCACCACATTGCGCGTGGCGCTGCTGAACTCCACGCCCAGCAGCCAGATGGGGCGGCCGTCGGCGCGGTATTTGTCGGCGTAGCCCCTCTGTCGCAGCTGGGCGATCGCCTCGCCCGTGGGTTGGTCGCCATCGATGCGCTTGAACTCCATGATGACGATGGCCTGCGGCAGTTTGAGCGTCAAGTCGATGCGGCCTTGGTTCGTGACGTCTTCCGGGGTGAGATCGAGCCCGAGGCTGGCGAGGTGCGAGTAAAAGACGCTGGCCCAGTAGCCCTCATAGTGCAGGACGGGATTCGCGCGGTACCAGTCGGCCGGGATGCCGGCAAAGAGCGACTCGAAGTGCGCGCGCAGGGCAGTCCAATCGAGCGCGAACCACTTCTTCAGAAGCGGCAGCGGCTGCGTGGGCACCTGCGGTGGCACCCACGCGCGCAGCAGCGCCTGGTTGAAGGCGCTTTCCACCTCGCGGTTGGGGTAGCCCAGTTGGTACTGCACGAGTCCCCCGAGCCGCTCCACGCCGGTAATAGTGAGATAGCCCGTCTGCCACAGCAGGGCTTCGGTGCCGATGTACTCGACATCGAACGCGCCCAGGAGCTGATCATCGGCCACCAGGGTGTCGAGCTGTGGGGTAAACGTCTGGCGGCTGCGCAGCAAATCGACCAAGAAGGTGGGTGTGCCGGTCTCGAACCAGTAAGCGCGAAAGGTGCGCTCTTGCAGCAGCAGCAGCACATCGAACGGGTTGTAGACCGACTCGCCCAGCCAGCGGTAGCCGTTGTACCAGCGGCGGATGTCGTCGCGATCGAGCCCCTCGAGCTCCGGGGCGAAGACGGTATCGACGTCTGTTTCCGTATAGCCACAGATGGCCGAGTAGGCCGCATCGACCGTGATGTCGTTGAGGTTGTTCAGGCCCGAGAAGATCGACGCTGTTCTGAACTTGGACACACCGGTCAGGAAGGCGAACTGGATGTGCGCGTCTTGCCCCTTGATGACCGAGTAGAGGTTCATCAGCCCATCGCGCATGGCGCGGGCGACGTCGGGGTCGGTGAGGTTGTCGAGGATGGGTTTGTCGTATTCATCGACCAAGACGACGGCGCGCTGGCCGTATTTTTGCGTGGCCCGCTCGATGAGCTCGCCAAAGCAGCCCGAGATGGAGCGGTGCTCGCAGTGGATTCCAAGGGAGCGCTGGTGGTTGTCGAGCAGTTCGCGGATGCGCTCATCCAGTTGCTCTCGGCTCTCCAGCCGCCCTTCGGCGAAGCTGATCCGAATGACGGGATGCCGCTTGGACCAATCCCACTTGTCGTGGCAGTACAGCCCCCGAAAGAGCGGCTCGTTGCCGGCGAAGAGTTCGGCGAGCGTATCCAAAAAGAGCGATTTGCCGAAGCGCCGCGGGCGCGAGAGGAAGTAGTACTTGCCCGTGGCGGCCAGCCGGTGCGCAAACGCGGTCTTGTCGACGTAGTAGTAGCCCCCTTCGCGGATGTCGCGGAAGGTCTGGATGCCGATGGGCAGTTTGAGCCGCTGCATGACGGACGATTTTGGCAGATGAGGTGGGGTGGGTAAATCGGGGTGATGTGCGCGGCGTGGTCGATCGTGGGAAAATCGCTCCCTTTCATTATTCGTAGGCCGGGCCTTGCAGGCAGCCGGCCTGTCGTTGTTGGAGCGACCGGTCCATGCTGTACCCACAGGAGTTCGATGTCATTGTCGTCGGCGGCGGCCATGCCGGCACCGAAGCCGCGCTGGCGGCGGCCCGCATGGGCTGCCGCACGCTGCTGCTGACACACAACATCGAGACGCTGGGGCAGATGAGCTGCAACCCCAGCATAGGCGGCATTGGCAAAGGACACCTGGTCAAAGAGGTGGACGCGCTGGGCGGCGCGATGGCGCTGGCCACCGACGAGGCCGGGATCCAGTTTCGCATCCTCAATGCGAGCAAGGGCCCCGCGGTGCGCGCCACGCGCGCCCAGGCGGACCGCAAGCTGTACAAGGCCGCGATTCGGCGTCGGCTAGAAAACCAGCCCAACCTGTGGTTGTTTCAACAGGCGGTGGACGACCTGATGTTGGAGGGTGACCGGGTGGTGGGCGCCGTGACGCAGATTGGCGTGCGCTTCCGCGCACGCGCGGTGGTGCTGACGGCGGGCACGTTTCTGGACGGCAAAATCCACGTCGGATTGCAGCATTACAGCGCCGGTCGTGCGGGCGACCCGCCCGCGGTCAGCTTGTCGGCGCGCCTGAAAGAACTGCAGTTGCCGCAAGGGCGGCTCAAGACCGGCACGCCCCCGCGCTTGGACGGGCGCACCATCGACTGGTCGCGTTGCACGGTGCAGCCCGGGGACGGCATGCCCGGGTCCGAGACCGAGGGGCGGCCGGTGCCGGTGTTTAGCTTCATGGGGCGGCCCGAGATGCATCCGCCGCAGTTGCCGTGTTGGGTGACGCACACCAACGCGCGCACGCACGCCATCATCCGCAGCGGGTTCGACCGCAGCCCGATGTTCACCGGCAAGATCGAGGGAGTGGGGCCGCGCTACTGCCCGAGCGTGGAGGACAAGGTCAACCGCTTTGCCGACAAGGACAGCCATCAGATCTTTCTGGAACCCGAGGGGCTGGACACGCACGAGGTGTACCCGAACGGCATTTCCACCAGCTTGCCGTTCGACGTGCAGGTGGAGATGGTGCGCTCCATCGCCGGGTTGGAAAAAGCACACATCCTGCGCCCGGGTTACGCGATCGAATACGACTATTTCGACCCGCGCGGGTTGCGGACCACATTCGAGACGAAGGCCATCCGCGGCTTGTTTTTTGCCGGGCAGATCAACGGCACCACGGGCTACGAGGAGGCGGCAGCACAAGGGCTGTACGCGGGCATCAACGCCGCGCTGCAGGTGCTGGAGCGCGAGCCGTGGGTGCCGCGGCGGGATGAGGCGTACCTGGGCGTGTTGGTGGACGACCTGATCACCAAGGGCGTGACGGAGCCGTACCGCATGTTCACCAGCCGCGCGGAGTACCGCTTGCAGCTGCGGGAGGACAACGCCGATGCGAGGCTGACGGAGACGGGGCGTCGCCTGGGGCTCGTGGACGACGCGCGCTGGGATGCGTTTTGCCGCAAGCGTGACGCGGTTTCACGTGAAACCGAGCGCCTCAAATCGACCTGGGTCAACCCGCGCATCGTGTCGGCGGCGGAGGCCGAGCGCGTGCTGGGCAAAGGGATCGAGCACGAATACAACCTGTTCGACTTGCTGCGACGCCCGGGCGTCGGGTACGAAGCGCTGATGTCGCTGGAGGATGGGCGCTATGCCGCACCCGACGTTTCACGTGAAACCTTGGGCGACCTCTACGCCCCCGTGGTGGAGCAAGTGGAGATCGGCGCCAAGTACGCGGGCTACATCGAGCGTCAGCGCGACGAGGTCGAGCGCACCGCGGCTTACGAGCATTTGCGCTTGCCCCCCGAACTGGACTACATGCAGGTCGCGGCGCTGAGCATCGAGGTGCGGCAAAAGCTGCAGAAACACCGGCCCGAGACGTTGGGGCAGGCCGCGCGCATTTCGGGCGTCACGCCGGCGGCGATCTCGCTGCTGTTGATTCACCTCAAGCGCGGCCGCTTCAAGGGGTTTGCCGATACTTCCGTAGGCAGCCCGTCGGGCGTGACGGTGGATGCCGAGGGCGAGGCGCGCGCGGCATGACGACGGTCGGCGATCTGGAGCCCGCACTGCGAGCGGGGTTGGCGGACCTCGGGCTGGTGCTGCCGGATAGCGCCGTGCAGCGCTTGTTGGGCTATCTGGAAGCGTTGCTGCGCTGGAACCGGGTGTACAACCTGACGGCGGTGCGCTCGCCGGCCGAGATGCTCACCCACCATGTGCTGGACAGCTTGGCGGTCGTCCCCCCGCTGCGGCGCCAGTTGGGGCTGCCGCCGATGCCGCCCGCAAGCGTCGCGCCGAGCGCCGCCCGCGTGCTGGACGTGGGGTCGGGCGGTGGTTTGCCTGGCGTCGTGCTGGCCATCACCTGTCCGGATCTCGCCGTGACGTGCGTGGATGCGGTAGCCAAGAAGGCCGCTTTCCTGACCCAGGTGGCGGCCAGCCTGACGTTGGCCAACTTGTCCGGCGTGCATGCGCGCGTGGAGGCCGTGGCGGGCGCCTACGATGTGGTGTGCTCACGGGCTTTCGCCGCGCTGGCGGACTTCGTGGCGTGTTCGCGCCACACCTTGGCTCCACGAGGGGTGTGGATGGCGATGAAAGGCCGGGTGCCCCACGACGAGATGGCGGCGTTGCCCGCCACGGTGCAGGTGTTTCACGTGGAACACCTGTCGGTGCCGGGGCTGGGGGCCGAGCGCTGTCTGGTCTGGATGCGGCCCGCAGGCGACGAATGACCGTAAACTCGCACCCTGCCGCCGCCGTGCAGCGCGCGGCCGCAAGCTTGAAGCAATAGCGATTCGATCCGGGGCGCCGGTGACGGCGCCTTTTCCCTGGGGCGGATCGATGCCGATGAACGGAAGGGCTGACGATGGCGCGCGTCTTTTGCATCGCCAACCAAAAAGGCGGGGTGGGCAAGACCACCACCACGGTCAATCTCGCCGCGGGGCTGGCCCAAATCGGTCAGCGGGTGCTGATGGTTGACCTGGATCCGCAGGGCAACGCGACCATGGGCTCGGGCGTGGACAAACGAACGCTGCAACCCACGGTGTACGAGGTGCTGTTAGGCCAGACGACGGTGCCCGCGGCGGCCCGGCGCAGCGATGCGGTGGGCTACGACGTGCTGGGCGCCAATCGCGAGCTGGCGGGTGCCGAGGTGGAGTTGGTGGCGCTGGAGCGCCGCGAACACCGGCTGCGCGACGCGCTGGAGACCGTACAGGCGGACTATGATTTCGTCCTCATCGACTGCCCCCCGTCGTTGAGTCTGCTCACCCTCAACGGGTTGTGTGCCGCGCACGGCGTCATCGTGCCGATGCAGTGTGAATACTTCGCGCTCGAGGGACTGTCCGATTTGGTCAACAGCATCAAGCAGGTGCACGCCAACCTGAACCGCCAACTCAAGCTCATCGGCCTGCTGCGGGTGATGTTCGACCCGCGCATCACGCTGCAGCAGCAGGTCAGCGAGCAGCTCAAAGGGCACTTTGGCGACAAGGTGTTCGACACCGTCATCCCGCGCAACGTGCGCTTGGCCGAGGCGCCCAGTTACGGCCTGCCGGGGGTGGTGTTCGACCCCTCGGCGCGCGGGTCCAAGGCGTTCGTCGATTTTGCGCGCGAGATGGTGGCGCGCGTCGAGCGTTTGTGACGGCGAGAACCAGCGATGCGCGGGCACACCATGCCGCCCGCCGCGGGGGGCAGTCCCTTGACGCGAACGGGACACGAGGAAAACGAAAGGATGGACCGATGATCAACAAAAAACCCAAAGGGCTGGGACGAGGGCTGGAGGCGCTGCTGGGCCCGGCAGTCGATGCCGAGGCGCCCGACGCGCCGCGCGAGCTGCGCCTGTGCGATCTGGTGCCCGGTGCGTATCAGCCGCGCACGCGCATGGACGAGGGCGCGCTGTACGAGCTGGCCGAAAGCATTCGCGCGCAGGGTGTGATGCAGCCGGTGTTGGTGCGCCGGTTGGCGGACGACGTTGGTGCGCAGCGGCTGGCGGCATGGCACGCCAGCCCAGCCGGGCGTGCTTTTGCCGAGGGCGCGCCCCCGGGCGAGCGCCCAGTGTACGAAATCATCGCCGGTGAGCGCCGCTTTCGCGCCGCGCGCCTGGCCGGGCTGGACAGCGTGCCGGTGCTGGTGCGCGAGGTGCCAGACGAAGCGGCGGCCGCGATGGCGCTGATCGAAAACATCCAGCGCGAAGACCTGAATCCACTGGAGGAGGCGCAAGGGCTGCAGCGCTTGATCAAGGAGTTTGGGCTGACGCACGAGCAGGCTGCGCAAGCGGTGGGCCGCTCCCGCAGCGCGGCCACCAACCTGCTACGCCTGCTGCAATTGGCCGAGCCGGTGCAGACCATGTTGATGGCGGGCGACCTGGACATGGGCCACGCGCGCGCGCTGCTGAGCCTGGATCGGGCCAGCCAGATCACCGCGGCCCACCAGATCGCGGCCAAAGGGCTGTCGGTGCGCGAGGCCGAGTCGCTCGTCAAGCGCCTGGCGGCTGAATTTGCCCTCACGCCCCCGCGCCCCAAGGCCGAAAAATCGCGCGACGTGCGCCGGGTGGAGGAAGAGTTGTCCGAGCTGTTGGCGGCCGAGGTAGAGGTGCGCATCAAGAAGCGCGTCAAGCGCCACGGCCGGGTGCAGGAGCAAGGCGAGTTGGCCATCGCGTTCGGCTCGCTCGACGAGCTCAACGGGTTGATCGAGCGCCTGCGCGCGCTGCAGCCGTGACAGCGCCGCGCCGCAACGCCACCCATCGAGCGCCCCCCGAGGCGGCGCGCGACCGCTGGCCACTGCCTGCGCTGGCCTTGTGGGCCGCGGCCTGGGCGGCTTTCGTCGCGCTGCGGGTCGGCCTGCAGCGCCCCCCGGCCGAAGCGTTCGGCATCGTCGCCCTGTTGTCGGTGTTGTGGGCCATCCGCCGCGGCGGCACACCTGTGCGGCGCGTCATCATGGCGCTGGGTTTTCCGCTGTCGTGGGTGCTGGCCGCCGGCCTGGTGCCCACGCCGCCGGTGTGGGCGTGGGCCGTGCTGGCGCTGGCGTTGCTGGCGCTGTACCCATTGCGCAACTGGCGCGACGCGCCGTTGTATCCGACGCCGCCCGGCGCGCTCGATGGCTTGCGCGAGGCGGTCTGGTTGGCGCCGCGCGCGCGCGTGCTGGATGCCGGCTGCGGCACCGGGGATGGGCTGCGCGCCCTAGAGCGCGCCTATCCCGATGCCGAGTTGATCGGTATTGAGCGCGCGTGGCCGCTGGTATGGTTGGCGCGGGCGCGCGCGCCCGTCGGTGCCCGGGTGCGCCAGGGCGATTTGTGGGCCGAAGATTGGTCGGGCTACGATTTGGTGTATCTGTTTCAGCGGCCCGAGACGATGCCGCGCGCAGCGGCCAAGGCGGCGGCCGAAATGCAGCCTGGCGCGTGGCTGGTGAGCTTGGAATTTGCCGTGCCCGATTGGGCGCCGACCACGGTCTGGCACTGCCCTGACGGTTGGCCCGTGTGGGCCTACCGCATGACCGAGGACGGCTCTCCGGCCGCCTCGGTCGCGGAGGTCTCGCCCGCGCAGACCACCTGATTGCGCCCGGCGCGCTTGGCCCGGTAGCAGGCGTCGTCGGCGGCTTTGAGCACCCGTGACCAGTCGTCGTCTGCCGTGTGGCCCGCATCGAAGGAGGCCACACCGATGCTGGCGCCCAAGACAAAGCGCCGACCGCCCCACTCGAACCCCAAGCCCGCAATGGCGTCGCGCAGGCGCTCGGCCACGGCGACGGCCTGCGCCGCGTCGCGCCGATGCAACAGAATGGCGAACTCGTCGCCGCCCAGGCGCGCCACGGCGTCCTGCGGGCGCACATGGTCACGCATGAGGGCTGCGATGCGCCGCAACGCGGCGTCTCCGGCGTCGTGACCGGCTTCGTCGTTGATCGGCTTGAAGCGGTCCAGGTCGATCAGCAGCAGGGCGTGCACCTCGCCGGGCTGCGCCGTACGCCGCCACTGCTGCTGTGCGCATTCGAAGCCGCGCCGGTTGAGCAGCCCGGTCAGCGCATCGGTGTGCGCGGCGCGCTCGGCTTCTTCGCGCTCGGCGTGCAGCACGTCTTCGGCGCGCCGGATCACTCTGGCCACCACGAAGCCCGCCGCCAGGCCAAAACCAAAAATGCTCACGCCCAGCATCAGCAGGGTGTGCAAGACGGCGGTTTGTTCGGCCTGCACGGCCTGTTGTTCCCGCCGGACGCGCTCGCCCATCCACTGCACGAGCTGTGCCAATTCCCCTACCAGGGCCCGCTGTTGTTCCAGCACGCGCTCCGTGTCCATGATTCCCCGTGCCACATCATCCTGTCCGAGCAGCAACGCTTCAACCGCCCGGCGCTGTGCTTTGGATAACTGGACAGCATGCGCGAGCACCGCCTCCAACCGCTGCTGGCCCTCGGTGCCGAGTGTCAGCCCGATCAAGGCGTCGCGCGCTTGCCCAAAGGCCAGCCCTTCGCGCTCGAAGGCGCGCGCGTCGTCCTCCCGCGCCAGCGGGTCGGGCTCGGCCACCATGCGCAGCAGGTGGATGATGCGGTTTTGCGCCGCCGTCTGCATGTCACGTGCGAATTGGGCGGCGGGCAACCAGCGCTCGACGACCGCCTCGAACGCGTGCCCGATGTCACGTACCCGTTCCACGCCACGCGCGATGAGCAGCGCCTGCGCCATCGTGGTCAAGACGAGGATCCAGGTGGCGATGACGCTGGTGCGCCAAGCGCGTCGCGGGGAATGGACCAGTCCGTGCGCACTCACATTAGGAGCACCTTGCCCGGATTCAAGATATCGTGCGGGTCGAGCGCGGCCTTGATGGCGCGCATGACCGCGAGCGCCCCGTCGCCGGCCTCGGCACGCAGAAAGGCTATTTTGTGCAAGCCCACGCCGTGCTCGCCGGTGCAGGTGCCGCCGCTGGCCAGGGCGCGCTGGACCAGCGCCTGGTTCAGGCGCTCGGCGGTGGCGCGCTCGGCCGGGTCGGTGGGGTCGATCAGGTAGCCCATGTGGAAGTTGCCGTCCCCCACGTGCCCGACCATGAAATACGGCAGTCCGGCGGCGTCAGCCTCGGCCACGGCGGCCAGCACGTTGTCGGCCAGCCGGCTGATGGGCACGCAGGCGTCGGTGGTGATGGCGCGGCAGCCCGGGCGGCTTTGCACGCCAGCAAAGTAGGCGTTGTGGCGCGCCGTCCACAGCCGCGTGCGTTCCTCGGGGGTGGTGGCCCACTCGAAGGCCTGTCCCCCGTACTCGTCGGCGATCGCCTGTACCGCCTCGGCCTGCTCGCGCACACCGCTGGGTGAGCCGTGAAATTCCATCAGCAGCATCGGCTCCTCACGCAGGCCCAGCTTGCTGTGCGCATTGACGGCGCGTACCGTGCGCGCGTCGAGCAGCTCACAGCGCGCGATCGGGATGCCCATCTGGATGATGGCGATGGTGGTGCGCACGGCCGCCTCGATGCTGGGGAAGGAGCAGATGGCGGCCGAGACGGCCTCGGGCAAGGGATACAGCCGCACGGTGATTTGCGTCAGGATGCCCAGCGTGCCTTCGCTGCCGACGAACAGGCGCGTCAGGTCGTAGCCCGCGCTGCTCTTGCGCGCGCGCGTGCCGGTGTGGATGACCTCGCCACTGGCGGTGACGACCTCCAAGGCCAACACGTTTTCGCGCATGGTTCCATAGCGCACGGCGTTGGTGCCGCTGGCGCGCGTGGCGGCCATGCCGCCGATCGACGCATCCGCCCCCGGGTCGATGGGGAAGAACAGGCCCAGGTGCTTGACCGCGTCGTTGAGTTGTTTGCGCGTCACGCCAGGCTGGACGGTGGCGGTTAGGTCTTCGGGCTGCACGGCCAGTACCTGGTTCATGCGGCTCACATCCAGGCTGATGCCGCCTTGCACCGCGAGCAGGTGCCCCTCCAGTGAGGAGCCCACGCCAAACGGGATGACCGGCACGCGCCACGCGGCCGCGATGCGCACCGCGTCGGCCACGTCCTGGGTGGATTCGGCAAACACCACGGCAGCGGGCGGCGGGATGTGGGTGTAGGCCGACTCGTCGCGGCCGTGCTGCTCGCGCACCGCCAGCGCAGTCGAGCAGCGCGCGCCAAAGCGCGCTTGCAGCGCGGCCAAGGCGTCGGGCGGCAGCGGCCGCTCGCGCACCTCGGGCAGCAGGGGGGTGGTCAGCGGAGCGTTCATGGGGGGTCTCCTGCGGGGCGGAACGCGGGCCTCGGCGTCGTTGCCGATAATGAGTGGATTATCGGCGCCCCGCGCGCCCTGTCGCTACTGGAGGAACCCCGCATGGGCAACCGTCTCACGCAAATCGCGACCCGCACCGGCGACGCCGGCACCACGGGGCTCGGCAACAACCAGCGCGTCAGCAAGGCCAGCCTACGCGTGCACGCCATGGGCGACGTGGACGAGCTCAACTCCCACATCGGGGTGCTGCTGTGCGAGGCCATGCCGGCCGATGTGCGCGAGCTGCTGGTCGAGATCCAGCACCAGCTCTTCAACCTGGGCGGGGAGCTGAGCATCCCGGGCTACGAGCTGCTCCAGCCCGAGGCCGTGGCGGCGCTGGATGCGGCGCTGGAGCGCTACAACGCGCAGCTGCCGCGGCTGCGCGAGTTCATCTTGCCCGCTGGCACGCGCGCGGCTGCCCTGGCGCACGTGTGCCGCACCGTGGCGCGGCGCGCCGAGCGCAGCGTGGTGGCACTGGGCAACGACGAGGCCATCGGCGACGCACTGCGTCAGTACCTCAATCGGCTCAGTGACCTGATGTTCGTGCTGGCGCGCGTGCTCAATAGGGTCGACGGTGGCGACGACGTGTACTGGAAGAGCGAACGCCTGGCGCGTGGTGACGATTGATGGTGCGCGCCCGACGTGCGTATCGGTATTTGCCTGACACGCACGTCGCCGGCGCGCTGACGGCGCGAACAGACACCTTCGGATTCAAGGAAAGCAGGGCGGTTTTCACAATCCTTTTCAACGAACCAACGCTCCCGGGCTGTGCTAAACCCTGATGCCCGGCACGCGCCAACCCTGAAAAGGAGTGCTGCCATGACCGCTACCGCCGCCGCTACCCACACCCTCGATGCCGAGCGCGAGCAACTGCTGGCCGAAATCCGCGAGGCGAACCTGACCTACCTGATGCTGGCGCAGCGCCTCATCCGTGCCGACAAGGCGGAGGCGACGTTCCGCCTGGGCTTGAGCGAAACGGCGGCCGATTTGATCGCGGCGCTCACCCCCGCGCAAATCGTCAAGCTGGCCAGCCACAACACGCTGCTGTGCCGCTTCCAGGACGCCGACGACATCGTGTGGAAGCTGCTGACCAGTAGCCACGCCCCCCAGCGCTCGGTGGGCGAGGCTGCCCAGCGCCTGCACGCCAGCATCCTGATGGCCGGTCGGCTGGCCGACACCGCGGCCTGATCCGCCTGCGGCCGCCTTCGCTGAATTGCCCAAGCACCTGCTACCCCCAATGTTGGAGCCTGCCATGACCACCGCCACCGCCGAATCCGCCTCCAAGAGCATCGTCAGCGAAAGCCGCGACATCGAGCGCGCCATCGAGCTCATCGGCCTGGGCGCGCGGCTGCAGGTGCTGGAGAGCGAAACGAACCTGTCGTACGAAAAGCTGCTGCGCCTGTACAAGGAAGTGACGGGGCGTTCGCCCAGCAAGGGGCAGCTGCCGTTTTCCACCGATTATTTCTTGCAGTGGCAGCCCAACATTCATGCGTCGCTGTTCGAAAACATCCGCCAGTCGCTCATCAAGACCGTGGCGCTGGACGACATCGACGCCGTGATGAAGGCGTACCGCCTGTACGCCGAACAGATGCAGGTGTGCGGACTGGAGCCGCTGCTGAGCTTCACGCGCGCGTGGCGGCTGGCGCGCTTCATGGATGCGGGCATGCTGGTGCGCACCCGCTGCACATGCTGTGGTGGTCACTTCGTCGCCGACCCGTACATCAATACCCGCCACTACGTCTGTGGCCTGTGCAAGCCACCGGCGCGTGCTGGCAAGGGACGCGCTGACGGCGCCCTGCGTGCCGACGCTTGACGCGCCGCCGCTGGCCCCGGCGGGGCAGCGCCGCTGGCGCTACCATCGGGGCATGACGCTCACCCGGCCTCTGTCCGTGTCTACTGCCGCCGCGCCGGTCGACGACGGCGCCACTGGCTCGCCGCTGCAGGCGCGCATCGAGGCCTTTGCCCGCCAGGGGCGTGTGCAGGCGGGCTCGCTCATCGTCTCGGTGTTTGGCGACGCGGTGCTGCCGCGCGGGGCGCGGCTGTGGTTGGGCAGTCTGATCCGGCTGCTCGAACCGCTCGGGGTCAACGAGCGCCTGGTGCGCACCGCCGTCTACCGCTTGGTGCAAGAGGGGTGGCTGACCACGCAGGCCCGCGGGCGCCGCACCGACTACATGCTGACCGAGGCCGGTCGTGTGCGCTTCGAAGAAGCCTCGCGCCAGATCTACGCGGCCCGGGCGCCCCGCTGGGACTTACGCTGGCGCTTGCTCCTGTTGACGGGTACCTTGCCTGCGCGCGAGCGCGAGCGGCTGCGCCGCTCGCTGTACTGGCAGGGCTACGGCGAGCTTCCGGGCAGCGTGTTCGTGCACCCGAGTGCCGACCTCACAGCGACGCTGGAGGCGCTGCAGGCCGACGGCTTGGGCAGACACCGCGCCCACGTGCTGCCGCTGCGTGCCGAGCGCCTGCCCCTGCGTGGCACGGCCCCGGATCGCGATCTGGTACGCCAGGCGTGGAATCTAGAAGCGCTCGCGCAGGCCTATGTGACCTTCGTCGCGCGCTACGAGCCCATCGGTGCCGAGGTGCAGGCGCACGGTGAGCCGCCGCCCGAGCGCGCGTTTCTGGGACGCACGCTGCTCATCCACGACTGGCGCCGTTTGCTGCTGCGCGACCCGCAGTTGCCCGAAGAACTGCTGCCGCGCGACTGGCCCGGAGAGCGCGCGCGCCAGGTCTGCCGCCGCTTGTACCGGCTGCTGCTGGCGCCGGCCGAACGCCACCTGGACGCGCACCTGCGCCTGGCCGACGGCCACGCGCCCGCCGCCGCCCCGTGGCTGTGGCAGCGCTTCGAGCCGCTCGACGACGAGTGCTCGCTCGGCGCGCCCCGGCTGGGCTGAGCCGCTTTCACCAACCCTGCGATGGAGCGCATCGGGAAAACCCTGATGCGCTGCCGCGCGCTTTGCATGATACTGAAACACGTCACAACGCACTTGTTTTTGTATCACGATGAATCCGCAGCGCGACGCCCCCCCCACCGATCCGCAGGCCCTGGCCGAGGCGGTCGCGGCCGCGATGTGGTCGCGCGACCACGCCACGCAGGCGCTGGGCATGCGGCTGGAGGTCATCGCGCCCGGCCGCGCGGTGCTGTCGATGCCGGTGCGGCGCGACATGGTCAACGGCCATGCCCTGTGCCATGGCGGCCTGATCTTCACGCTCGCCGACAGCGCCTTTGCCTACGCCTGCAACAGCTACAACCACAACACGGTGGCGTCGGCCTGTCACATCGATTTTTTGGCTCCAGCGCGCGAGGGCGACGTGCTGGAGGCCGAGGCCGAGGAGCGCTCGCTGGCCGGGCGCACCGGCGTGTACGACATCACGGTGCGCGTGCGCGGTGGCAAGACGGTGGCGCTGTTTCGCGGCAAAAGCTACCGCATTGGCGGTGAGGTGATCGCGGGCTTGCAGCCGACCGCAGCACAACCCAGCCGGGACTGAACGCCACCGAACCGACCCCCAGCAGAGGAGACCCGACCATGCCCGTCAAAGCCCCGCGCCCCGGTGACCTGGAGCCGATCGAGACCGCCAGCCGCGACGAGATTGCGGCGCTGCAACTGCAGCGCCTGCAGTGGAGCGTGCGTCACGCGTACGAGCACGTGCCGCACTACCGCGCCAAGTTCGACGCCGCGGGCGTGCACCCCGACGATTTGCGCACGCTGGCCGACTTGGCCAAATTCCCGTTCACCACCAAGGCCGACTTGCGCGACAACTACCCGTTCGGCCTGTTTGCCGTGCCGCGCGAGCAGGTGGTGCGCGTGCACGCCTCGTCGGGGACGACGGGCAAGCCCACCGTGGTCGGCTACACCCAGCGTGACATCGACACCTGGGCGCAGCTGGTGGCGCGCTCCATTCGCGCCGCCGGTGGCCGCCCGGGCGACATCGTGCACGTCGCGTATGGCTACGGGCTGTTCACCGGCGGTCTGGGCGCGCACTATGGCGCGGAGCGGCTGGGCTGCACCGTGATTCCGATGTCCGGCGGCCAAACCGAGCGGCAGGTGCAGCTCATCCTGGACTTCAAGCCCGACATCATCATGGTCACGCCGTCGTATTCCCTCGTGATTGCCGAGGAGTTTGAGCGGTTGGGCATTGGCCCCGACGAGATTTCGCTCAAAGTCGGCATCTTCGGCGCCGAGCCCTGGGGCGAGGGCATGCGCGCCGAAATCGAGCGCAAGCTGGGGCTGGACGCCATCGACATCTACGGCTTGTCGGAGGTCATGGGCCCCGGCGTGGCCAACGAGTGCATCGAAACCAAGGACGGGCCGGTGATTTGGGAAGACCACTTCTACCCCGAAATCATCGACCCCGACACGGGCGAGGTGCTGCCCGATGGCGAGGAGGGCGAGTTGGTCTTTACCTCACTGACCAAGGAGGCGATGCCCGTCATCCGCTACCGCACGCGCGATCGCACCCGGCTGCTGCCGCCCACGGCGCGGTCGTTTCGCCGCATGGGCAAGATCACTGGGCGCACCGACGACATGATCATCCTGCGCGGCGTGAATGTCTTTCCGACGCAGATCGAGGAGCAGATCCTGCGCGACCCGCAACTGTCGGGCAACTACCTGCTGGTGCTCACCCGCGAGGGGCATCTGGACCATCTGGAGGTGCGCTGCGAATTGCAGCGGGCGGCCAGCGGTCGGCTCAGCGATGCCGAGCGCGCCGCCATCGGCCGCGAGCTGCAGCACCGCATCAAGACCTTCATTGGCGTGAGCACGCGCGTCACCGTGCTCGATGCCGACACGCTGCCCCGCACCCAGACCGGCAAGGCCCGCCGGGTGCAGGACGAACGCCCCCGCGTCATCTGACGCCGCCGCCACCGGAGAGACTGCCATGTACACGCAAGCCCTGAGCATCCCCGACCCAAGCGCCAAGGTCCAGCCGATTCAGCCGGACGAACCGGCGGACAAGCTCGAGGCCTTTCAGGCCCGCATCGACGCCGACGGCCGCATCGAGCCGCAGGACTGGATGCCCGAGGCATATCGCAAAACGCTGATTCGCCAGATCAGCCAGCACGCGCACAGCGAGGTCGTGGGCATGCTGCCGGAGGGCAACTGGATCACGCGCGCGCCGAGCCTCAAGCGCAAGGCCATCCTGCTGGCCAAGGTGCAAGACGAAGGCGGCCACGGCCTGTACCTGTACTCGGCCGCCGAGACGCTGGGTGTGAGCCGCGCCGAGCTGATCGAGCAGTTGCTCACCGGTCGCGCCAAATACAGCTCGATCTTCAACTACCCGACGCTGAACTGGGCCGACGTGGGCGTGATCGGCTGGCTGGTCGACGGCGCTGCGATCATGAACCAGATTCCGCTGTGCCGTTGCAGCTACGGGCCGTATGCGCGCGCGATGATTCGCATCTGCAAAGAGGAGAGCTTTCACCAGCGCCAAGGCTACGAGCTGCTGCTGACCATGATGCGCGGTTCGCAAGCGCAGCGCGACATGGTGCAAGACGCGGTGAACCGCTGGTGGTGGAAGTGCCTGGCGATGTTTGGCCCCCCGGACAGCGCCAGTGTGCACAGCGAGCAGAGCATGCGCTGGGGCATCAAACGCATCAGCAACGACGAGTTGCGGCAAAAGTTCGTCGACGCCACCGTGCCGCAGGCGGAGGTGCTGGGCGTGACGCTGCCCGATCCCAAGCTCAAGTGGAACCCCGAGCGCGGACACTACGACTTCGGCGAAATCGACTGGGAAGAGTTCTGGCAGACCGTCAATGGCCACGGCCCTTGCAACAAGGAGCGCCTGGGCACCCGCATCAAGGCACACGAGGACGGCGCCTGGGTGCGCGAGGGCGCGCTGGCGCACGCGCGCAAGCAGCGCGAGCGTGCGCTGCGGGCGGCGGCCTGAGCGGCCGCACCCGCCGTCATCGACCCGAGCGAGGAAAGGAACCACCGATGAGCAACCCCGCCACCCCTGAGGGCGCGAACGCGCCCACCAAAGCCACCCCGGCGCTGAAGGACTGGCCGCTGTGGGAAGTCTTCGTGCGCAGCAAACAGGGCTTGGAGCACAAGCACTGTGGCAGCCTGCACGCCGCCGACGCCGAGCATGCGCTGCAGATGGCGCGCGACATCTACACCCGCCGCCAGGAGGGGGTGAGCATCTGGGTCGTGCCCTCCAGCGCCATCGTGGCCAGCCGCCCGTCGGACAAGGGCGAGTTTTTCGAGCCTGCGGCGGACAAGATCTACCGTCACCCGACCTTCTACGAGATCCCGGACGAAGTGGGGCACATGTGATGAACGCCGTCGCGATCGACAACGCGCTCGTGGACTACCTGCTGCACCTGGGGGACAACGCCT
>NZ_CALIND010000093.1:0-6313 GCF_938045175.1 uncultured Tepidimonas sp. | reverse complement strand
CGGCCACCCAGGCTATCAGGCGCGGATGTTGAACATACGCAGGAATACGCAACGGCAGGCCCTGCATCACGGGAGCATTCATGGAGGTAAACACCCATACTCACACGGTCTGGACCAAGGGCGCCGCTGCGCCCACGACCAGATCGCGGCAACCAATGGACAAAGGCGACCGATACGCGCACGCCGCCTGCGAACCCGCCCCGCCGCCCGCCACCGGGGATGACGGTGGCAAACCAAGAACGGCGCGCCCACGGGTTGGCCTGGACGCGCATCGGCATGACGGGGTTGACGGCATTGTAGAAAGCGGGGCTGCACGGTGGCTGACATTCGTCGCATGCGTCATGCAAAATTTGCATCGCATCATGACAGCCCCGTGACGTGGCGGCGGGCGGCCCAAAAACGAATCCCGCCGGACCAACGCCCGGCGGGACCGAAGAAGGAGGGGCTTGGCGAACCAGGCCCACCCAGGCACCGGCCCGGGCCAGGCCAGGGCGGTACCCGTCAGGCCATGACCACGGCGATGAAGGCCAACAAGAACATCAAAATGGCGCCGGCCACCGGGATCAGCCAGGGAATCACGTGAACGATCGCTTCGGCCGGATCGGCCGCGTCCGCAGTGTGCTCGGTGGAGGGGGCTTGCGCCATGGACGACTCCTGAACAGTGGCAGTGAAAGAAAACCCGTTGCTTGATTTTAGTCAAAATCCCCCCATGCGTCACCCCACCCCGCCCGCGACGACGCGCGCCGACGCCCTGCTGCTGGCCGCCGGCCGTGGCGAGCGCATGCGCCCGCTCACCGACACCTGCCCCAAACCGTTGTTGACCGTGCGCGGCCGGCCGCTGCTGGCCTGGCACCTGGACGCACTGGCCCGCGCGGGGGTACGGCAGGTGCTCATCAACACCGCCTGGCTGGGTGAGCGTATCCCAGCCGCCCTGGGTCACACCTATCGCAGCCCGTTCGGCCCGGTGACCCTGTCGTATTCGATGGAAGGTCGCGACTTCGGCCGTGCGCTGGAGACCGCAGGCGGCATCGCGCGCGCGCTGCCGCATCTCGAAGAGGTCTTCTGGCTGGCGGCGGGCGACGTGTTCATGCCCGACTTTCCGTTCGAGGCGGCGGCACGGCAACGCTTTGCCGCCAGCGACGCGCTGGCCCATCTGTGGCTGGTGCCCAACCCGCCGCACCATCCCCGGGGCGACTTTGGCCTGGATGCACAGGGGCGCGCGCTCGACCTGCCCGCCGACGACCCCCGCCCGCGCTGGACCTACTCCAGCGTGGCGCTGCTGCGGCGTGCGCTGTTTGCGCCGCCCTGGTGCGACATCCCGGCCGGCAACCCACAAGGCGTCAGCGCACCGCTGGCCACCGTCTTGCGGCGGGCCATGGCCGAGGGCCGCGTCACGGCCGAGGTCTGGAGCGGCACCTGGGCCGACGTGGGCACGCCCGAGCGCTTGGCGGCGCTCAACCGCGACGGCCTATCATCACCGCCATGACGACCCCCATTCCCCACCAAACCCTCTACGCCCAGCGGCGCGCACGCCTGGCCGCCCAGCTCGGTGATGGCGGCATCGCCATCATCCCCACCGCGCCGGAGCGCATCCGCAACCGCGACAGCGAATACCTGTTTCGCTTCGACAGCTATTTCTACTACCTGACGGGCTTTACCGAGCCGCGCGCCTGGCTGGTGCTGACCGCCGACGGCCACAGCACGCTCTTTTGCCAGCCCAAGGATTTGGAGCGCGAAATCTGGGACGGCTACCGCCTCGGGCCCGAGGCGGCACCCGCCGCACTCGGCGTCGATGAGGCCTATCCCGTCGACGAACTGGACACCCGCCTGCCCCCGCTGCTGGAAAACCGCAGCAGCGTGTGGTATCCCTTCGCCACCCACGCCGGGCTGGAGGCGCGCATCGAGGGCTGGCTTCAAAAGGTGCGCGCGCGCGTGCGCTTCGGCGTGCTGTGCCCGCAGGCGCTGCGCGACGCGTGCGCGCTGCTGGACGAGATGCGACTCATCAAGGACGCGCACGAGCTCGACGTCATGCGCCGCGCCGCACGCATCAGCGCGCACGCCCACGTCCGCGCCATGCAACGCTGCGCGGCCATGATCCGCGCCGGCGAGGACGTGCGCGAATACCACCTGGACGCCGAGCTGCTGCACGAATTTCGTCGCCACGGCTCGCAATACCCCGCTTACGGCAGCATCGTCGCTGCGGGTGCCAACGCCTGCGTGCTGCACTACCGCGCCGACGCAGCTCCGGTGCGCGCGGGCGAATTGGTGCTCATCGACGCCGGTTGCGAGCTCGACGGCTACGCCAGCGACATCACCCGCACCTTTCCGGCCAACGGACGCTTCACCGGCCCGCAGCGCGACTTGTACGAGCTGGTGCGCGCCGCGCAGCAAGCCGCCATCGACGCCACCCGGCCCGGTGCGCGCTTCGTCGACGCGCATGACGCGGCGGTCAAGGTGCTGGCCCAGGGCATGTTGGATCTGGGCTTGCTCGACCGCAACGACGTCGGTCACCTGGACGACGTGATCGAGCAGCGGCACTACTTTCGCTTCTACATGCACCGCACCGGCCACTGGCTGGGGCTGGACGTGCACGACGTCGGCAGCTACGTCGAGCCCAGCGAGGTCGGCCAGACCAGCGAGCGGCGGGACTCCCTCAGCGGCGAAATCATCCGCGACCGCCCCAGCCGCATCCTGCGCCCGGGCATGGTGCTGACCATCGAGCCCGGCCTGTACGTCAGCCCCTCCAGTGGCGCGCCCGCGCATTTTTGGAACCTGGGCATCCGCATCGAAGACGACGCGGTGGTCACCGACACCGGCTGCGAACTCATCACGCGCGACGTACCCGTCGAGCCGGACGCGATCGAGGCGCTGATGCGGGGGTGAGGGGCTGGCTTCAGATGACAGCACTCACCCCCCGCGCTGCCGCCAGGCGCGCGGGTTGCCTGCGCGCAGGCACGCGCGGCGGTAGGCCGCAAGGGTGGCGGCCGCGCGACCCAGTACCGTATCGGGGACAAAAGCGTCCTGCGACGCAGTGACGGCGCCGCCGGCAGCGCGTGAGGCGTCGGCGCCAAAGGGCACACCGGTCAGCAACGCCATGCCGTCGGCGACATGGTCGACGGTCCAGATGTGAAAGCGCTGCGTCGCCACCGCTTCGCACACCTCGTCGGCCAACATCAGGTGGCGCCGGTTGCGCGCCGGGATGAGCACGCCCTGTGTGCCGTCGAGCCCGGCGGTGGCGCAGACTTTGAAAAATCCCTCGATCTTTTCGTTGACGCCGCCGATCGGCAGCACCTCGCCAAACGCATTGATCGCCCCGGTCACGGCAATGCCTTGGCGCAGCGGCAAACCGGACAACGACGACAGCAGGGCGTAGAACTCGGCGCACGACGCCGAGTCGCCCTCGATGCCGGCGTACTCCTGCTCGAACACGATGGAGGCGGTCAGCGCCAGCGGTGCCAGCGGCGCGAACAGGGCCGACAGATAGCTGTGCAGGACGAGCACCGCCTTGTCGTGGATGGGGCCAGACAGGGCCACCTCGCGCTCAATGTTGAGCAGGCCTTCGGTGCCGGGCACGGTGCGCGCGGCCACGCGGATCGGCAAGCCGAAGCGGTAGTCCCCGAGGTCGATGACGGACAGGCCGTTGAGCTGGCCCACGCGCGCACCGTACAGATGCACCAGACGGTCGCCATCGGCCACGGCTTCGCGCAGCCGCTGGTCGGGATAGTCGTGCCGATGGTTGCGCGCGGCGATCGCCGCCGCCACGTCGTCGCGCTCGACGCGCCGTGCGCCGCGGCGGCGTGCCAGCTCGGCCGCTTCGATGGCCAGCGCCTCGGTGCGTGCGAATGCCGCACTCTGGCGCGTGCGGTCCTCCGCCTCGCGGTGGCTGTCTTCGATGAGGCACGCCACCGCCGCCGCACCAAACGGCAGCAGCCCCAGCCGACGCGCCGTGTGGGCGATGAAAATCCCGGTGGCGCGCCAGGTGTCGGGGTTGGCGCTGAACGTCTCGGCAAAGTCCACCTTGATACGGAAATGCCGCGCGAACTCCGGGTCGACCTCCTGCAGCGCGTAGAACTGTTCGTTGGAGCCGATCAGTACCAATTTGACATCGACATCGACCGCCTCCGGCTCGAGCGAGGTGGTGGCCAGCGCTGAAAACATCGTCCCGGGCTCTTCGATCTGCAAGCGGCCGCTGCGCAGAAAACGCCGCAACTTCTCCCACACCAAATCATCGGCCAGCAAATCACGCAGGTGCAGCATCAAAAAGCCGCCGTGCGCGCGCAGCAGGCTGCCGGCGCGGATGCGCGAAAAATCGGTCACCAGCACATCGTTGTCGGTCTGGTACTCGATGCTGCCGAACAGCGGCCGGTACAGCGGGTTGTTCTCGATGATGACGGGGGCGCCCACCGTCTCGGCGTTGTCGACCACCAGATTGACGCGGTAGCGCTGCAACTGGCGCTCCAACGCCGCGCGGCGCTCGGCCTCCTCGTCGGCATCGGCAGGCTCGAACAGCGCCAGGTGTTCCAGCACATCCTGCTCCACCGCGTCCAGCCACTGCCCCAGCTTGCGCGTGTCTTTGAACTGTTTGCGCAAGCCTTGCCGGATGGCGTCGAGCTCGCGATCGAGCAGTGGCCGCACCGCCTGCCGACGCAACGCCTCCACCCCGTCACGCAGGGCACGCTCCAAGGGCGCCGTCACTTCCAGAAAACGCAGAATCTCGGCGCGCAACTCGCGTTCGCCCTCGTCGTAGGCGGCCCGTCGCTCGGGCTCGAGCGCGGCCATGGCCTCGGCGGTCAGCGGTTCGCCCTGATCGTCGATGAGGGTGAAGATGAGCTGCCCGCCCTCACGCCGCAGGGCGAAGTGCCGCGCCCGTGCGTAGGCAGACAGGGCCGCGAACGCCTCCGCCTCGCGATCGCTGTACGTCTTTTCCAGCGCCGACAGCGCGGCCTTGAAACTGGGCTCACTCAGCCGCTTGGGAATTTCGACCTGCAGCCGGCGACAAAACTCGGCCATGCGCTGGCGCAGCGCCCGCCCCTGACCCGCGGGCAGCCGCAGCGCCCGCGGCCGCTCGGGGGCGGCAAAGTGGTGCAGATAGCACAGGTCGGGGGGCACCGGTCGGCTGGCGGCGGCAGCACGCATCTCCTGCTCCAGCAGTGTCGAGCGCCCGGTGCCGATCTCGCCCAGCACGAACAGGTGGTAGTGCGGCTGGTCGATCGCCAGCCCAAAGCGGGCGGCGGTCTGGGCCCGCGCCTGCCCAATCCAGGGCAACGGCTCGTGCTCCAGCGCCGACGTGTCATCGAAGCCCAAACACGCCGGGTCGATGCGCAGGCGCAGCGCCTCGGGCGCCAAGCGCTGCGCACCCACGGGCGCCTGGGGCGTGTCGGTGGTCTCGTCGTGCCGGGGTATCTCTTGCATGCGCCCAGTCTAGCGCCGTTCATCGGCCGTGCCGGCAGCACGCCCGCCGCTGGAGAGCCGCCCACGCTACACTGCGGCGATGGATCCACAACCCCGCCCGCCCTTCCAGATGCTCGCCACCCCCGACTCGCCCCCCTTGGGCGACGAGGACTACCAGCGGCTGGAAACGATTTTGGACGACCTCGCCTCGCGCAGCGACGGCATCCCGCGCTCATGGGAGTACTGCGACGGCTTTCTGACAGCGCTGCTGTGCTGCCGTCGCTCGATCCCGCCGAGCGAGTATTTCCCGGTGCTGTTTGGCGGTGACGGCGCGGGCGGCCCAGGGTTCGGACAGGCGCAATTTCGCGACGAGGCACAGTTACAGGACTTCGTTGGGTTGTGGTTTCGGCGCTGGAACGAGGTGGCCGCCGCACTGCAAGCCCCCGTCGAGTCGCTGGACGACGAGCGGGCGCTGGTGCCCTACCTCATCGACGTGCGCGCGGCGGTGGCCGCACTGCCCCCGGCGGAGCGCGAAGCGCTGACCGAACGCAGCGACGAAGTGCTGCCGGCGTTTAGCCAATACTGGGCTATCGGCTTTACCGACGTGGTGGAGGCTTGGCTCGACGACTGGCGCGCGCCGCGCGAGCGCGAGCTGGCCGAGGCCTGGGGCGACGCGCTCGACACCGTCTACGCGTTGACCGAGGACGACGCCGACCCGCCTGCCCTCAACCCGGGCAACGCCGACGGGCCGCCGACGGTGAGTGAGGCGCGCTGGGCGCTGTTTGGCGAGGCGCTGTGGGCGGTGTACGACCTGTACGACATCGCACGCGAGGTGGGGCCACAGATCGAGCCCATCCGCCGCGCCGTGACCCCCGGCCGCAACGACCCTTGCCCGTGCGGCAGCGGCAAGAAGTACAAGAAG
>NZ_CALIND010000092.1:0-3639 GCF_938045175.1 uncultured Tepidimonas sp. | reverse complement strand
ACATCACCCACAGCATCTGCACGCTGGAGTTCGAGGACCAACGACCGTTTTACGACTGGACGCTCGAGCGCATCGTGCCCATCCTGCGCGCGCCCCAGTTCGAGCGCGCCAAGGCGCTCATCGAGCGCATCGAGCACCAGGGCGTCGAAGCGGGCAAGGAATTCGCCCTGCACTGCCACAACCACGCGTACAAGCTGGGCGTCAACACCGAGCCCGAGCAGCAGATGCGCGCGCTTTTTACCCGCTGGGAGCACGACCGCGACGCCGTGCTGCGCGATCTAGGGGCGTTCTTTGCGCTGCTGAAGTCGCAAACGCACCAGTTCACGCCGCTGCTTGCCGCAGCCCTCGACGCCTACCAGGTCGAGCCGTTCCAGCTGCCGCACCAGTACGAGTTCGCGCGCCTGAACCTCACCTACGTCGTGACCAGCAAGCGCAAGCTCAAGGCGCTGGTCGACGAGGGTATCGTCGCCGGCTGGGATGACCCGCGCATGCCCACCATCGCCGGGCTGCGTCGGCGCGGCTACACGCCAGAGGCCATCCGGCTGTTCTGTGAACGGACGGGCGTGAGCAAATCCCCCGGCTGGATCGACTACGGCAACCTGGAGGTCGCGCTGCGCGACGATCTGGAAGGCAAAGCCCCGCGCGCGATGGGCGTACTCGACCCCGTGCGGCTGCGCCTGACCAACTGGGCCGACGTATTCGGCCGCTGGGAGCACCGGGAACCCTGCACCGCCCCCGCCCACCCGCAACACCCCGAGTGGGGGCAGCGCGCCTTCAGCCTCGGGCCCGAGGTGTGGATCGAGCGCGACGATTTCATGGAACAACCCCCCAAGGGGTACTTCCGCCTCTTCCCCGGCAACCGGGTGCGCCTGAAGTACGGCTACGTCATCGAATGCACCGGCTGTGAGAAAGACGACACGGGCCGCGTGACGGCGGTGCTGGCCACCGTGGTGCCCGACACCAAGAGCGGCACGCCCGGGGCCGATGCCGTCAAGGTCAAGGGCACCATCACCTGGGTTGGTGCCCACGACGCGGTACCGGCGGAGTTTCGGCTCTACGACCGGCTGTTTGCCGACCCGCAACCCGATGCCGGAGGCAAAGATTTCCGCGCCGCGCTCAACCCGAACAGCCTGCGCATCACGCAGGGCTTCGTGGAACCGTCCTTGGTCGGCATCGCGCCCGAGACGCGGCTGCAGCTGGAGCGCCACGGCTACTTTTGCGCCGACGCCCAAGACCACCGGCCCGACCGAGCGGTATTCAACCGCATCGCGGGCCTGAAGGACGGCTGGAGTAAGTGACCCCGGCCGTCAGGGGCCAACCGACTCGGCGGCGACGAGCGGGAACCGATCCGGGTGGCGGATCGATTCGACCGACAGGTCGATATCCAACAGTGGCCAATACAAATGGTCGCGACTGGGCCACTCCAGTGTCGTGATCTGCTCGATCGTGGCGCGCCGAAACCATGGAAATTCCGAAAACGGCACCCACAGTTCTTCGTCGCCGAGCAACAGCCAAAAGCCGTGTCTCGACACATGGGTGACCTCAGCCACCGAAGTGTTGTCGCCAGGCATGGACGATCTCCTGCACGTGCATGGTCACGATCCGCTGCGCCTCGGCCAATTCACGCTCGCTCAGGCCCGTGTGGCACGCCAGGGCGACGTCGGGCTGAATCCAGAATTTCGCCTCGCCATGGGGATGCGCCACGTGCACGTGCATCCTGGGCTCCTCTCGTGAAAAGAAGAAAAGCCGGTAGGAGCCGACGCGCACGACGGTGGGTGCCATCGAGAGTTCGATTCGGGCGAGAAGCACAGGGGCCCTCAATGTAGCACACGCCGCCCGACGGGCGCGACGGTTTCAGCTCCAATGCAAACAGGCCCGACCGAGCGGTATTCAACCGCATCGCGGGCCTGAAGGACGGCTGGGGTAAGTGACCCCGGCCGTCAGGGGCAGAGCCGATCAGTAGTAGCTGCTGCGACCGCCGCCGTTGCGGCCGCTGCGGCCTTCGTAGCCGGACGACGGACGTGCCTCGCGCGGACGGGCCACGTTGACGGTCATGGCGCGGCCTTGCAGCGACGAGCCGTGCAGGCCGTCGATCGCAGCTTGCGCCTCGGCGTCGGTCGCCATTTCGACGAAGCCGAAGCCCTTGGAGCGGCCGGTGTCGCGGTCGGTCATGACCTTGGCCGACTGCACGGTGCCATAGGCGCCAAAGCTGCGCTCCAGGGCTTGGTCATCGGCGGAATACGGCAGGTTGCCGACGTAGAGTTTGTTGTTCATGGAGAACGTCCTTCAGAGAAACAGAGAAAACGCGGGGCCGGTGCCGGTGGTGGCGCCACGCAGGGTCGCGCCGGATGATCGCGGGCCCGCTGAGGGTCGATCAACGCGTCCTGCGACGCGCCGGTGTGGGAGCGGCACCCGAGCGCGGCTCGAGGTGACGGAAGGTGATGCGCCCTTTGCTCAGGTCGTAGGGCGACAGCTCCAGCGACACGCGGTCGCCGGCCAGAATACGGATGTGGTGCTTGCGCATCTTGCCGCCCGAGTAGGCCACCAGACAGTGGCCGTTTTCCAGGGTGACGCGGTAGCGCGAGTCGGGCAACACTTCGTCCACGGTGCCGCGCATCTCGATGAGTTCTTCTTTGGCCATGGGGCCTCCTGTGGGCGTGTAGCACGCCCGGCGCCGAAACGCATCGGCTGATGGTGAAGCTCGCCGGGGTAAGATACGCTGAAACAGGGGGCCGAGGGCCGGGCGAACCGGATGGCCAGTGCGGTGTTGAGGGAACCGCCAACCGTGGACAACGACGCACGCGAGGGAAAGCAACTCGCGACGTGCCACTAATGTAGCACGCTTTTGCACCCCGCGGCGCGCGGGGTGCAAAAAATATTCACCCCTGTCTCAAGCCCGCGTCAGCGGTACATAGACCTCGCCCCCGGCGGCGCGAAACGCCTGCGCCTGCTCCTGCATGCCGCTGGCCAGCGCCTGCCGCTCGTCGATGCCCTGCTGCGCCGCGTAGGCGCGCACCTCTTGCGTGATCTTCATGCTGCAAAACTTCGGGCCACACATGCTACAGAAGTGCGCCACTTTGGCGCTCTCCTTGGGCAGCGTCTCGTCGTGAAATTCGCGCGCCTTGTCCGGGTCGAGCCCCAGGTTGAACTGGTCTTCCCAGCGGAACTCGAAACGCGCCTTGGACAGCGCGTTGTCGCGGATTTGCGCCCCGGGGTGGCCCTTGGCCAGATCGGCCGCGTGCGCCGCCAGCTTGTAGGTGACGATGCCTTCCTTGACGTCTTGCTTGTTGGGCAGCCCCAGGTGCTCCTTCGGGGTGACGTAGCACAGCATGGCCGTGCCGTACCAGCCGATGGTGGCCGCGCCGATGGCGCTGGTAATGTGGTCGTAGCCGGGGGCGATGTCGGTGGTCAGCGGCCCCAGGGTATAGAACGGCGCTTCGTCGCACCACTGCAGCTGCAAGTCCATGTTCTCTTTGATGAGCTGCAAAGGAACGTGGCCGGGCCCTTCGATCATCACCTGCACGTCGTGCCGCCAGGCGATTTGCGTCAGCTCGCCCAGCGTCTTCAACTCCGCCAACTGCGCCTCGTCGTTGGCATCGTAGATGGAGCCGGGGCGCAGGCCGTCACCCAGGCTGAAGG
>NZ_CALIND010000091.1:0-3639 GCF_938045175.1 uncultured Tepidimonas sp. | reverse complement strand
CCATGGCCTCGTCCTCCTCAGTGTGTAGGCGTGGCATCTTGCTGCCAAGCACCGAAATGCTGCGCCTCTTCTTGCGCCAGCTCGCGCATGAGCACCTCGGTGGCGGGGTCGCGCACGCGGCGGGCGTGGTCGGCAGCATCTTGATACAGCACCACGGCCGCTTGTTCGAGCTGGCGGTTGAGGGCCGGGAAATCGGCCACACCACGACCCAGCCGCGCGGGCGGCAGTGCGCCGGCGCACGGGGCCACGCCCAGCTCGATGAGGCGCTGCATCAGCCGCTGTGCATGGGCCAGCTCCTCCATCGCCTCGGCCTGCAGCCGCTCGGCCCAGTCGGGATAGCCGCTCATGCGGGCCAGCGTGGCCTGCGCCAAATACTGCTGCACCGCCGCAAACTCGTGCTGCAGGGCGCGGGTGAGCCAACCCAGGGTGCGTGCGTCGGCGGTCATGGGGCGCTCCTGGGTGCGTGTGCTCAGCTACGGGTGGACGTGATCTCGGCGTCGCGCCCACCGCCGGTGGCATCGGGCCGCGTCGGCAGGATGCCCTCGACTTCACTGTGCACGCGCGCGATGATGTGCGCTGCCACCAGCCCGTCGCCCACGCGCTCGCACGCATCTGCACCGGCACGCACCGCGGCGTTGACCGCGCCCGTCTCGCCGCGCACCAGTACCGTCACATAACCGCCACCGACGAACTGGCGGCCAATCAGCCGCACCTCCGCCGCCTTGGTCATCGCGTCGGCCGCCTCGATCGCGGGCACCAGCCCGCGCGTCTCGATCATGCCCAGGGCAATGCCCGTCATCGTTGCCATCACGTTACTCCTCGTGGTTGGGGATGGGCGCTGGTCGCTCCCACGACGTCAGCGCCGTCGCACCGCATCAAACGCTCGGCGCGGTGGGCAGGATGCCCTCGACTTCGCTGTGCACGCGCGCGATGATGTGCGCTGCCACCAGCCCGTCGCCCACGCGCTCGCACGCGTCCGCACCGGCACGCACCGCGGCGTTGACCGCGCCCGTCTCGCCGCGCACCAGCACCGTCACATAACCGCCACCGACGAACTGGCGGCCAATCAGCCGCACCTCCGCCGCCTTGGTCATCGCGTCGGCCGCCTCGATCGCGGGCACCAGCCCGCGCGTCTCGATCATGCCCAGGGCGATTCCTGTCGTGTTTGCCATGTCTACTCTCCTCGTGGTCACCATTGCGTTGAAACACCTGAGCCGATCGGCTCACCCCTTGCCCGCAGCAGGCCCCGTGCCTGCTGCGCATTGCTCTTGCGTCTGTGACGACGCAGCATCCTCATCGTCCCACCCATCCAAAATGCCGCAGATCGTCAGATCGGTGATGCAGGTCGGATCTGGCATCGCCAACCGGGCCGCGCTGCCGGTGGTGGCGAACACCCAGCGGCCGATCGGCGCGCCCACGGCGTCTGTCGCCACCGACACCACGCCTTGCGCGCTGCGCACCACACGCAGCGACGCCGAACCCAACCCCGGCACGCGCCGGGTACACACCAACTCGTCGATCACGCGCACGATGTCCATCGGTGTCACCCTTCGGGATTCCAGCGGTCGATGATCCCGACGATGGTCAGGTCGGACGGAAAATCCTTGGCCCCGGCCGCCTCGCGGGCGGCCGACGAGCCGACACAAATCACCCAGTCCCCCGGCACGCAGCCGACCGCATCCACCGCCACGCTGCGCGGCCCGCCGGGCTTGTCCTGTACCACCAGCAGCGGCCGGTGGCCGAAAGCCTCGATGCGGTTGGTGGAGACCAGGGTTTTTTCCACTCGCATGATCTTCATCGCGTCGCCTCCGTCTCAGTGCCCGTGCAGCGACAGGCCGCCGGGCTCGTCCACCAAGGCCACCGTCTCGGTGCCATGGCGGTCGCTGACGGCGACACGGCAATGCAGCAGGCCGCGGGCATCCCACTGGGGATAGCGCGCCCGCACGGCCGCCGCCACCCGTTGCCCGCGCTCTATGGCGCGCTGGCGCGCTCCCGGCACACGCGAGGAATAAGTAAAGTGCACCAGCACCGGCAAGGCCAGCCCCCGACGCAGGTTGAGGGCGGTAAAAATCTTCACCCCCACGTCCAGATCGGCTGCTCCCTCCTCCACCGTGTCCAGGTGCGCGTGGTAGTACTGGTTACGCAACTGCAGCGGCGGCAGAGCATCCCCGACACAAACGAAGGCTTCGTCGTGCCCGATGACGGCGTAGCGCCCTTCGTGGTGCTGGATGACGTATTCGATCTGCGACATGTTGGCTTGCAACCACAGCAGCGCCAGCCGTGCCAAGCCATCGTGCCCGGGCACCCGCGTCAACACGCCGCCCAGGTCGCGCGCATGGGCATCCACCGCCGCGGCCAAGTGGCGCTGGGCAGTCGGGGCATCCAGACCCAGGGTTTCGCGGTAGAGCGCGGCCGCGTCCAAGAACCGGTCTGCATGCAGTCGACCCTGCGCATCGGGCAGGTGAATGCGCAGCGCGTCTAGGTCGGTGTCCACGCCCAACAACATCACCAGCGGGGCGGCCCCCACGCCATACAGGTTGTCAACGGCCGCGCGCAGCGCATGCAGCCGATCGATGGCCGCCGTCACCGCCCGCTCATCGTGGCTGCCGTGCGCGGCGCACCCCTCGTGGCGGGGATGCGACGAGCTGAAGTGATAGACCGCCACCTTCAGATAGTCCAACGCCTGCGCGGCGGGCAGCAGGCCACATAGGCGCTCCAGCTCGCGCTGGGTCCACTCGGCCACGTCCAATTCGACGTCGAACAGGGCACCGGCGTAGGCTTTGACGCTGACCATGTCGGCCGGTGCGGTGCGCAGCACGAACGGCAACAGCCCCTGCAACCGCCCATCGGCACACGGGCTCACGTCCAGCGTATGCACCCCACACGCCTGCAGCGCCTCGGCTTGCACGGGCAGCCGCCGCATCCACGGTGCGCGGTCTTGCGCGGCCAGGCGCACGCAGCGCTCGATGGTGGCAAACATCGCGTGCGCGTGCAGCGCGGCCATGTCGACCCCCGCCACCCAAGCGTTTTCCAGCGCAGCCAGGGGCCACTCGATGTCTAGGCGCTGCCGCGCCAGGGCCTGTGCCTGCTCGACGAAATCGCGGTCGTGCTGGCGTGCCGAGAGCGTACGCAGCACGTCCTCGATGGCCTCGAAGCGCCCACGCACAGTCTGCTCATAGTCGTGCAGCAGCACGTTGAGCGTGCGGTCCACCAGCGGATGCTCGCAACGCTGACCGGGGCCCGGCACGCACACCGGGCTCACCGGTTGCGCAGTCGCGCGCGGCAACACCGCACCCGCTGCCTGCAGCCCCTGTCTCGGCGCAGGCGCGTGCGCACGCGCACTGCGTTGCAGAGCGAGTTGGCGTTTGCGCGTGTCCATGGCCGTCGATCCTTGTGCCGGCGGACTCAGCCGCGTGCCCCACCGGAGACGGTCACCACCGCACCGCGCGGCGTGTTGCCACTGGAGCCCGTGATGGGGCTCAGCGGCACTTCGTCATGGGCGACGGCCTTGAAATGCCGGGCATGCGCGCCCATCGGGCGCGGCATGCCGCGCTGCGTCGGGTTGCGCACGGCAGCCGACGTGCCTTCGGTGCCGGTCACACGGCGCTCACTGCCCCACGCATCGCCCGTGATGCGCAG
>NZ_CALIND010000090.1:0-3955 GCF_938045175.1 uncultured Tepidimonas sp. | reverse complement strand
CATGGAAAAGGCCATCCAGAGCAAGCACGTGACGTACGACTTCGCGCGCTTGATGGAGGGGGCCACGCAGGTGTCGTGCTCGGGTTTTGGGCAGGTGATGATCGACCACATGTGAGTGCGCAGAGGCGGGCCCGACCTGCTTTCCGGGGCAGCGCCTGTCGGCCCCGCTGCCGTACCGCCGCCCCCAGGGGCGGCGGTGCCATTTAGGCCCGACGGACGGCGCATCCGCACGTCCTGCGGGGATGCCCGATTTATTGCAGAATGATTGCCATGGCCACGACACCCAAACAACCCGATCTGACGCCGAGCGTGCCCGCTGGCGGCGACGCGGTGGTGGTGGAGCGTCGCCGCCAGCGCCTGCAGCCGCCCAAGATGTATCAGGTGGTGCTGCTCAACGACGATTTCACGCCGATGGAGTTCGTCGTGCGTGTGCTGCAGGAGTTTTTCAACAAGGACCGGGAGACGGCGACGCAGATCATGCTCAAGGTGCATGTGCACGGGCGTGGGGTGTGCGGGGTCTATACCCGCGACATCGCCACCACCAAGGTCGAACAGGTCACCCAAGCGGCGCGTGCCGCGGGGCATCCCCTGCAGTGCGTGGCGGAACCGGTTGAATAACGGCGGATCTGCCCCACTTACCCCCATGGAGCCGTTGGATGCAGCGTGCTACTCTTGAAACCCGAAGCGAAGGAAGTGCCCCATGATTGCCCAGGAACTTGAAGTCAGTTTGCACATGGCCTTTGTCGAGGCCCGGCAGCAGCGGCACGAATTCATCACGGTCGAGCACCTGCTGCTGGCGCTGCTGGACAACCCCAGCGCGGCCGAGGTGCTGCGCGCATGCAACGCCAACATCGACGATCTGCGCAAGTCGCTGACCACCTTCATCAAGGACAACACGCCCGTGGTGGGGGGGACCGACGAGGTCGACACCCAGCCCACCCTGGGGTTCCAGCGCGTTATCCAGCGCGCGATCATGCACGTGCAGTCCACCGGCAACGGCAAGAAGGAGGTCACCGGTGCCAACGTGCTCGTGGCCATCTTTGGCGAGAAGGACTCGCATGCGGTGTACTACCTGCACCAGCAGGGCGTGACCCGGCTGGACGTGGTCAACTACATCGCGCACGGCATCCGCAAGGGCGAAGCGCCCGAGCCTGCCAAGCCTACCGAGGGCAGCGCTGCTGACAACGAAGAGGCGGCCGAAGCCAAGGGCAACGAGAAAGCCTCGGTGTTGGAGCAGTTCACACAGAACCTCAACCAACTCGCGCGCGACGGAAAGATCGACCCGCTCATCGGCCGCGAACAAGAAGTCGAACGCGTCATCCAGATTCTGTGCCGGCGGCGCAAGAACAACCCGCTGTTGGTGGGCGAAGCGGGCGTGGGCAAAACCGCCATCGCCGAGGGGTTGGCGTGGCGCATCGTGCAAAAAGAAGTGCCCGAGGTGCTGGCGGATGCCACCGTGTACTCGCTCGACATGGGCGCGTTGCTGGCCGGCACCAAGTATCGGGGTGACTTCGAGCAGCGGCTCAAAGGCGTGCTCAAGGCACTCAAGGACAAGCCGCACGCGGTGCTGTTTATCGACGAGATCCACACGCTCATCGGCGCCGGGGCGGCCTCGGGCGGGACGTTGGATGCGTCCAACCTGCTCAAGCCCGCGCTGAGCTCGGGCGCGCTCAAGTGCATCGGTGCCACCACGTTTACCGAGTACCGCGGCATTTTCGAGAAGGATGCGGCGCTATCGCGGCGTTTCCAAAAGGTGGACGTGGTCGAGCCGACGATCGAACAGACGGTCGAAATCCTCAAGGGGCTCAAGTCGCGCTTCGAGGAGCACCACAGCGTCAAATACGCCCAAGCGGCGCTGCAGGCTGCCGCCGAGCTTTCGGCCAAGTACATCAACGACCGTCACCTGCCGGACAAAGCCATCGACGTCATCGACGAGGCTGGCGCTGCCCAGCGCGTGGTACCGCCGTCCAAGCGCAAGAAAACCATCGGTAAGGCCGAGATCGAGGAGATCGTCGCCAAGATCGCGCGCATTCCGCCGCAATCGGTCTCGAGCGACGACCGCAGCAAGCTGCAAAACCTGGAGCGCGACCTCAAGGCCGTCGTGTTCGGGCAGGACAAGGCGCTGGAGTTGCTGGCCTCTTCGGTCAAGATGGCGCGCTCAGGCCTGGGCAAGCCGGACAAGCCGATCGGCGCGTTCCTCTTCAGCGGCCCCACTGGGGTGGGCAAGACCGAGGCCGCCAAGCAGCTCGCCTATATCCTGGGCATCGAGCTGGTGCGCTTCGACATGTCGGAGTACATGGAGAGGCACGCGGTCAGCCGCCTGATCGGCGCGCCGCCGGGCTATGTCGGTTTCGACCAAGGCGGGCTGCTGACCGAGGCCATCACCAAGAAGCCGCACTGCGTGCTGCTGCTTGACGAAATCGAGAAAGCGCACCCGGACATCTTCAACGTGCTGCTGCAGGTGATGGACCACGGCACGCTCACCGACAACAACGGGCGCAAGGCCGACTTCCGCAACGTCATCATCATCATGACGACCAACGCGGGGGCCGAGACGATGAACAAGTCCACCATCGGCTTTACGACCCAGCGCCAGGCTGGTGACGAGATGGCGGACATCAAGCGGCTGTTCACGCCCGAGTTCCGCAACCGGCTCGATGCGATCGTGAGCTTCAAGCCGCTGGACGAGCCCATCATCCTGCGCGTGGTGGACAAGTTCTTGCTGCAACTCGAGCAGCAACTGGCCGAGAAGAAGGTCGAGGTCACCTTCACCGATGCGTTGCGTCAGCACCTGGCCAAGAAGGGGTTTGACCCGCTGATGGGCGCGCGCCCGATGCAGCGCCTCATTCAAGACACCATCCGGCGCGCGCTCGCCGACGAGCTGCTGTTTGGCCGGCTGGTCGACGGCGGCCGCCTGACGGTCGATGTGGAGACGCCAGCCGACGGTGGCGAGCCGCAGGTCAAACTCGACATCCAGCCCTTGCCCAAGAAGGAGGGCCGTCGCGCCGAGGCGGAAGAGGCCACGACCGACTAAGGCGCCTGTCCCCTCGTGGGGCGGATGTCGTCCGTGTAGGCGCGAGTAGGCGCGAAGCCGGGGCCTTAGATCCCGGCTTCGCGTTTGAGCAAGGCTTGTTTGCGCGCCAGGCCCCAGCGGTAGCCGCACAGGCTGCCGTTGGCGGACACCACCCGGTGGCACGGAATGGCCACGGCCAGCGGATTGGCCGCGCAGGCCTGCGCCACCGCGCGGGCCGCACGCGGCATCCCCAACCGCTGCGCCAGTTCGCCATAGCCGATGGTCTGTCCCGGCGGGATGGTTCGCAGTGCCTCCCACACCCGGCGCTGGAACGGCGTGCCATGCACGTCGAGTGGCAGGGGCAGCTCGGCGCGCGGGTCATCCAACCAAGCGGCGATCTGGGCGGCCCATCCCTGCACCGCGGGACTGGCAGCGGCCATGGTGGCACGCGGGAACCGATGCCGTAGCTCGGCCAGCAGGGTGTCATCGTCGTCGCCGAGCAGGAGGGCGCACAGTCCGGCAGGCGTCGCTGCGATGCGCACCCAACCCAGCCAGCAGGTGGTGGCTGCGGACTGCACGTATCGGGGAGCCAAGGGCGTCCCTCGGCGCGGGGCAGGGTGGTCGGGCGGGGTGGGGGCGGCGTGCTGCGGGGTCATGGCCCGCAGTCTACGCCGGAATGCCGACCTGCGGGGGACCATGCGGTGATCAACTGCGGGTAGGATGCGACGTGTGACGACCGCCACCCCCACTTTCTTCTGGCACGATTACGAAACCTTCGGCGCCGATCCGAAGCGCGACCGTCCGGCGCAGTTTGCCGGCTTGCGCACCGATGCGCAGTTGCAACCGATCGGCGAGCCCGTGGTCTGGTATTGCCAGCCGACCCCCGACTATCTGCCGGACCCAGAGAGTTGCCTGATCACCGGCATCACGCCTCAAGATTGC
>NZ_CALIND010000089.1:0-20320 GCF_938045175.1 uncultured Tepidimonas sp. | reverse complement strand
TCGTTGAGATTTTCCGCCAGCGTCGACAGCGCCGCGCCGCGCACATCGGCTTCGTCGAGTGTGTGCACATCGCGGCTGACGAGCCGCTGCACCTGCGCACGCCCGGCAGACAGCGACCGCGCCAGCGCCACCTCCACCGCGGCCACTTCATCGCGCAGCATGCGCCACGCGAACATGGGCTTGAGGCACACACCCAACAGCAGCCCCTGCCAGACGCTCGGCAGGCGCGCCAGGGCCGCCTGCAGCGCGACGGCACAGGCAACCACGACGGCAGCGCCCGCCCACCAGGCCAGCGTACCACGCCACCAGGCGCGGCGCGCCGCATCGGGCGGTGCCGGGGCGGCCGGCGCCGCCCATGCGCCCGCCCAGGCCAAATAGCGCCCCATCCAAACCACGGGGTGCCAACGGGCTGGGGGCTCGCCCCAAACCCCATCGATCAGCCATGCCACCACGATGGCCAGCCCGCCCCCGATCATGTGGGGTGACGGCACCAGCACTGGCTGACCATCCATCATTCGCGTGCCACTCCGTCAGGGGATCGCCAAGCCAGACCGGCAGACCCGTCACTGCCGGGCAACCAAGCGGCCCCCCAACATTGGGCCCACCATCGGGCACGCCCCACGGCAATGCGGCCATCGTCGAAATCCACGATGTAGATCCGCTGCGCCGTCTGCGGGCGCGCCGGGATGCGGGGCAGCCTCCCGTCAGTCAGCAGCCACAGGTGGCGCAACGCCCCCGGATACCGGCGCGCATGGGCTCGCAGCGCCGCGTCGGCTTGCGCCAGGGCGGCCTCCATCGGCGTGCCGCCCCCACAACCCACGGGGCGTAGCCGCTCGATGAAGGCACGTCGCGCAAACGCGGGGGCCTGGATCCACTCCACCCCTTGCCCCCCAAGGGCCAGTAGGGCGACCTGTTGACCGGCGGTGCGCGCCTGCTCGAGCAAACCCGCGGCATACGCCTTGGCACGGGCGATTCTGCCGCTCCAGCCCATCGAACCGGAACGATCGATCACGATCAAGTGCAGATCCGCGGGTGTCTGCAAGCGATGCCGTCGCCTCAAGTGCCGCAGCTGCAGGGGCTGCGGCCCTTTGCGCTGCAGCGTCGCTGGCCAATCGACTGCCCCGTCGGCGTATTCTTCCGATCGGCCCATCGACTGCCCCTGGGGGCGCACCGCCCATTGGCGTGGCCACCGCGGCAGGCTGCTCGCCCAAGGCGCCTGACCCACCGGGTGGCTCACGCCTTTTTTATGGGCCAGCCCTTCCACGCGGCAGACCCCATCATGTCGACGGGCTGCGGGGGGAGTGCGCCCCAGCCGTCATGGCCATCAGCGGCAACAGCGCCCTCCTCGCTGGCGCGCGCGGCGTCCCCGACACTGCCGGTAAGCGCCTCCGGAGCGCCTCCCCAATCGCGCGCCGCGTTCGTCACCGGCTGCGGTGCTGGGGCCGGGGACGATGCCGATCGCCGGTGCACCAGCGCCATGTCAGCGACAGCATGCACATCCTCGGGTGTGATGCACTCGCGACCCAGCCACGCTGCGTGTGCACGGGAGGCCTTGAGCAACACCAAATCACCTCTGACACCATCGACCTGGGCTCGATGAGCGAGTGTGGCGGCCACCTGAAATACCTCGTCCGACCAAGACAGCGCGGGCAGCAAGGCTCGCGCTCGCTGCAAGCGCTGCCGCCAAGTCGCCTGTTGGTCGGCATGCTGGCGCGCGAACGCCGCCGGATCGGCCTCGTACGCCAGCCGTGCGCGCACGATCGCCGCCCGCACACTCGGATCGGACGGGTTGTCCAGTGCCACGAACAAACCGAATCGATCCAACAACTGGGGGCGCAATTCGCCCTCTTCGGGATTCATGGTGCCCACCAAAACAAACCGCGCCACATGGCGATGCGACACGCCGTCGCGCTCCACGATGTTGACGCCGCTGGCCGCGACGTCGAGCATGGCGTCGACCAATGCATCGGACAACAGGTTGACCTCGTCCACGTAGAGCACCCCGCCGTGCGCGCGGGCCAACAGACCCGGCGCCAGCCTTACGCTGCCGTCGCGCAACGCCCCCTCCACGTCCAGCGTCCCCACGACCTGCTCGAGCGTGGCGCTCAGTGGCAAGGTCACGAACGGGGCATCCGGGAGCAACTGGGCCAACGCGCGCGCTGCGGTGGATTTCGCCGTTCCGCGGGGGCCGCTGACGAGCACTCCCCCCAAACCGGGATCGATGGCCGCCAACAACAACGCCAGCTGCAACCTTGGCTGCCCAACGAGCGCGGTAAAAGGGAAAGAGGGCGCCGCCGACATGTCGTCGACCAAAGGTGGGGAGGTGTTCACAGGGGGTTCACCGAAGGGTTGTTTTCCATGGCGTCATCCAGCCACAGCAGCGCCTCGCGCAGTCGTTCGGCGTAGGCGCCGCCGTCTCGCCACAAACCGCGCTGGATGGCCTCTAGCAAGCGCAGCCCCAAGCTGCGCAGGGCTTGCGGGTTGACTTGCTGCAGAAAAGCCTGGTTGACAGGATCGAGAACATAGGTATCCGCCATGAGGGCGTATTGGTGGTCAGCCACCAAGCCCGTGGTCGCGCCAAAGCCAAACAGCAGATCGACGGTCGAGGCCATCTCGGCCGCCCCGCGATAGCCATGTTGGCGCATGGCAGCCACCCATTTCGGATTGACGGCGCGCGCTCGCACGACACGCGCCAGTTCCTCGGCCAGGGTCCGGATGCGAGGCGCGCCAGGCACACTGGCGTCGCCATGATAGATCGCTGGCGCCTGGCCGCGCAGCCATGTGCTGGCGGCGGCCATGCCCCCCAGAAAAGGGTAATAGCCGTCCGAATCGAGAATATCGTGCTCGCGGTTGTCCTGATTGTGCACGACCACATCGACCGCGGCCATGCGCTGCATGAACGAATGGTGCGCCGGGGCGCCGTGCTGGCCCTGTCCATAGGCGTAGGCGCTGGCGTTGACGAAGGCTTGGGCCAACTCGTCACGCGCGCGCCAACGCCCGCTCTGAATGCGTTCCTGGATACCATTGCCATAGTCCCCCAAGCGCGGACCAAACACGCGCCAAGTCGCCCTTCGCCACGCCTCACGGGAGTCCTCCCCGTGCGCTCGAGCCAGCCCCGCCTCGCGTTGCACGCGCACCCGTATCGGGTTGACCTCGTCGGGCTCATCCTCTGGGGGGATGGCGGCGACCGCTTGCACCGCAACATCGAACAAATCGATCAAGGCGGGAAATGCGTCACGGAAAAAACCCGAGATCCGCAATGTCACGTCGATGCGCGGACGCTGCGTGATGCTCATGGGCAAGACCTCGATGTCCACGACACGACCACTGCCCTCCGCCCAACGGGGCCGCACGCCGAGCAGGGCCAGCGCCTGCGCAAAATCCTCGCCACCGGTGCGCATGGTGCTCGTGCCCCAGACGGACATGCCCACGCTTTGGGGATAGGTGCCGTGGTCTTGCAGGTGCCGCTCGATGAGCCGCTGTGCCGCCTGCATCCCCATGGCCCAGGCCGTGGGCGTGGGCACGGCACGGGTGTCGACCGCGTAGAAATTGCGCCCGGTAGGCAAGACGTCGATGCGCCCGCGTGAGGGCGCACCGCTGGGACCAGGCGGGACGAACCGCCCCCGCAGACCGGACAACAACTGGGTCATTTCCTGCCGACCGCAAGCGTCCAACCGGGGCACCACTCGATCCAGGACGTCCGACAGCACAGCGCAAGTGCGCGGCCACTGGGCCGGGTCGAACCGGCATGGCTCGGCCAGCGCCTGCAGGGCGAGCCGCTCTAGACGCTCGCGGGTATGGCCATGGTGGCGCCACGGACCATCGTGGACGGCCACTAGGGGGGCGGGGCGCGGTCCCTGCCACGGCGCTGCCGCTTCGGCCTGCAAGGGATCGTAGCCTTCCAGCCCGAGATCGGCTGCCAGGGCGCGCAAAAGGCTGTCCTGTGCCATGCCAGAACCGCGGGGAAACCGGACCAGCGCCATCAGGGTCTCGAGACGCGCAGGGCCCTCCGGAGAGCGCCCGAAAATGTGCAGCCCTTGCCGAATTTGACTTTCTTTGATGTCGCACAAGTACGCGTCCAGACGCTGCAACAGGGCAACGCGCTGCCCCTCGTCGGCGGGCGTCTCGAACCCCAGATCACGGTGCAGTTGGTGCTGCAGCACGTCGTCCAGAATGCGCTCCCGCAGGCGCTGCGCGCGGCGCGGGTCCAGCAGCAACGCCTCGTAGTACTCGTCCATCGTTCGCTCGATGGCCTGCAGCAGGCCGTAGGTTTCGGCGCGCGTCAAGGGTGGCATGAGATGGTCGACGATGACCGCCTGCGTGCGCCGTTTGGCCTGGCACCCTTCCCCCGGATCGTTGACGATGAACGGGTACAAATGGGGCATCGGCCCCAATACCCAGTCGGGCCAGCACCCCTGCCCCAGCGCCACGCTTTTACCGGGCAACCATTCCAGGTTGCCGTGTTTGCCTACGTGCACGATGGCATCGGCCTGCCAATGCTCGCGCAGCCAGACGTAGAAGGCCAGATACGCATGGGGCGGCACCAGATCGGCATCGTGGTAGGTGCGCACAAGATCGATGTCGCGCCCGCGCGGAGGCTGAATTCCCACGAATACTCGCCCCAGCCGCAAACCAGGAATCATGATGCGCCCCTGTCGCACCATGGGGTCACACTGCGGCGGTCCCCACAGGGCGTCCACCTGCGCGCGCAGCGCTGCGGGCAACGAGGACAAAGAACGCTCGTAGTCTTGCAGCGCCAGGCTTTGGACAGCCGGGCGCATCGGGTTGGCCTCCAAACTGTGGGTGACGCTCTGTTGCAACAACGCCATGAGCCGCTGGCCATCCGCTGGCAGATCCCCCACATCGACGCCCTGCTCGCGCAAGGCATCGAGGATGGCCAACAGCGATGCAGGCGTATCCAACCCGACGGCGTGGCCGATGCGCGCATCGTCGCAAGGATAGTTGGCCAAGATGAAGGCCAACCGCAGGCGATGGGGAGGTTGTCTGCGCAGCCGACACCACCGACGCGCCAGCTCTGCCACAAAGTCGATGCGGTCGAACGCGGCTTCATAGCGCGCCACATCCACCTCGGCCCTTTCGCAACGCCAGCCCGTGCCTTTGAAGCTGATGGCCCGCGTGATGATGCGCCCATCGACCTCTGGCAACACCACGTGCATCGCTTGGTCGCGCGGCGACAAGCCGTGCGGATCCTGGGCCCAGCGCTCGCGGCTGCTGCCGGCGGTGATCAGCTGTAGGACGGGGGCGTCACCCCACCATGGACAGGTCTCGTCCCCGTCACCATCGCCACCGCCAGCGGCAAATGCCGTCGTGTTGAGCACGATATCGACCGGTTGCGCCGCGAAGGCGGCACGCAGCGCGGATTGCGCAGCGCAAGATTTGAGCGAGTCCACCGCCCACGCGCGCACCTGCAATCCCCGCTCCGCCAGCGCCTGCATGAGGCGATCGAAAACGCCGGTATTGCCGGCCAACACATGCGCACGGTAGAGCACGAGCAACGCCGTCGGTGCTTGTGTATCGACGCGGGGCAGCGCCGTGGCCGGCTGATACGGAAAAACCTCTGGCATGGGCTCGGGGGGATCGGGCGGAAGGCCGATCCCCCAAACACGGTGCAGGATGGTGGCAAAAAACCGCTGCGCGTTGACGCGACCGCCCTCACGCAGATATCGCCACAGCAGCCGACTGTCGGCGACACCCGCGCTCGAGCGCAACAGGAGCTGCGCATCCTCCTGCATGTCTCCTGAAAAGAGCGCCACCCACTGGCCCTGGCGCTGTGCCATGGCCGTCACGCGCTCGACCAGATAAGCCCAGTCAGCTGCGGCCCCCAGATGATCGATGACGATGGCGCGCGCATGGCTCAACACGTCGTCGATATACCAATCGACCGAGGCGGGCTGGCGCAGCGCCATCAAATTGGTCAATCGCACGCGCGGCGCTGTCTCGGGCAGTGCCTGCACCGCCTCGGCCAGCAACGACAGCGTCGTGTCCGCTGCGCTGAGCACCACGATGTCGCCGGGCGATTGCGACACGCGCACCACGCCGGCTGCGCCATCATCGACGAAGCCCCCGGGGCGAGCAGCGAGCACGTGCATAGGGCAACCTGTCGCTCGTTATGCTGGTGTCGACTCGCCCACGTGCACCGCATCGGCGCCCAAGCGCTGCCGCAGCAGTGCCTCGATCCCGTCGCGCGCCAAATCGCGGCCGATGAAGACCAGGCGGCTCACGCGTGGCTCATCGGCCCGCCACGGCCGATCGAAGTGGCTATCGAACCGTTGCCCCACGCCTTGCACGACGAGCCGCATCACTGCCCCAGGCAGCGCCACGAAGCCTTTGATGCGGTAAATCGGCCAGGCCAGCACGCAGGCCTGCAAGGCCTGTAGCAGCTGCGTGCGATCGCGCACGTTCAGCGTCAGCACCAGCGAGTCAAAAGCGTCGTGATCGTGGTCATCCTCCTCGTCGTGGTGGGTACGCCGGGTGTCGATGACGTCTTCCACCGCCCGCTGAAGACCCAGCAGCACATCTGGATCCAGCCGACCGTGTTGACTCAAGACGCACTGCACCCCCGGCGCCGTGTGAGCGCGCACACTTCGTAGCACCCCCGCGAGTGCCTCGGGTGGCAGTGCATCGACTTTGTTGACGACAACCAAGTCGGCAGTGGCGAGCTGATCGGCATACAACTCCGCCAACGGCGATTCGTGATCGAGGTTTTCGTCCGCTTGGCGCTGGGCCTGCACCGCCACCGGGTCGTCGGCAAAACGCCCCTCGGCGACCGCGGGGGCGTCGACCACGGTGACCACCGCATCGACGGTGAAGGCATGTTTGAGCGTGGGCCACTGAAATGCTTGCACCAGAGGCTTGGGCAGCGCCAGCCCGGAGGTTTCGATGACCAGGTGGTCGATGCGATCGCGGCGCGCCGCCAACCGCTCCATCGCGGGCGCGAACTCCTCCTGGACGGTGCAGCACAGACAACCATTGGCCAATTCGATCATCTCGCCGTTGGGCTGACCGCTCTCGTCACAACCGATGCCACAGCCGCGCAACAGCTCGCCATCGATGCCCAGCTCACCAAATTCATTGACGATGAGCGCGATGCGGCGTCCCTGTGCGTGGGTCAACAGATGGCGCAGCAGCGTGGTTTTACCAGCCCCCAGAAAGCCGGTGACGATCGTGGTGGGGATCTTGCGCACATGCATAGGGTGATGCCTCGGTGGAGTCGTTGGGATAGGGCTGCGGGGGTTTTTTCAGTCTTCGATGCCACGCTGGGCGGGCACACCCGCCTGAAAATGGTGTTTGATCAGTGTCATCTCGGTGACGGTGTCGGCCAGCTCGATCAGCTCCTCAGGCGCGTGGCGGCCGGTCAACACAACGGTCACGCCCGCCGGGCGGCGCCGAAGACAGTCCAACACCCGCGCCAATGGCACCCAGCCGTAGCGCAACGGATACATGATTTCGTCCAGCACGACCATGAAGTGCGCCCCTGCCTCGATGGTCGCCTCGGCTTTGGTCCAGCCGTCGAGCGCCAGCTGCGCAGAATGCGCCAGATCGCGGCTTTTCCAGCTAAACCCGTCACCCAACCCCTCGATCGGAATGCCGAGTTGGGAAAAGACGCGATGCTCGCCGAAACGAGCGGTCGGCACCTTCATGAACTGGTAGATCTTGACCGCCTTGCCCCGTCCGTGCGCGCGCAGCGCCAGCCCGAACGCGGCGGTACTTTTGCCCTTGCCCGGGCCAGTGTGCACGATGACGAGGCCGCGGCGTTCACCGCTGGGCCGCGGCGTGTCGCGCTGAGTCGGTGGGTTGATCAGTTCCATGTCGCCTCCTGGAGCCCGGCGGGGTGAGCGTCGTGGGAATGCGCCGGTGCCCGCCGCAAAAGGTAGGTATCCATGATCCAGCCGTGCTGTGCGCGTGCCCGCCGGCGTTGCGCGGCGATGACCGAACCGACGTCGGCCAGAGGTCCGTGCGCCAGTAGCTCTTGCGGCATCCCCAGATACGCCCCCCACCAAATGGTGATGCCGTCCGGCGGCAAGGTGAGGAACGACGCTTGGCCGTCCAACATGACTGCGACCGTATCGGCCTGCCGTGGCCAACCATGGTCGCGCAGCCAACGACCGGTGGTGATGAAGATCGGGGCATGGATCTCGTTGAGCGCGACCGCGTGCGCGGCTGTCAGCGCTTGCAGCGCCGTGATGCCGGGGACCACGCGCGTGCGCAACGTTACCTGTTGGGCCAAACGTTGCGCGATACGCAAGCTGCTGTCGTACAGGGAGGGGTCACCCCACACGAGCATGGCCACCCGCCCACCGGTCGGCAAATGCTGCCGCAGCGACGTGTGCCACACATCGGCGATGGCATCGTGCCACCGTTGCACTGCCAAGCAGTAGTCCGCCAGCGCCTGCGCCGGTTGGCGCTCGGGCATGTCAAACCATGCCAGCCGTACCCCCGTGCCGCTTAGCCACTGCTCGCATATCTGTTGCCGCACCGCCGCCAATGCGGCTTTTTCTTCACCTTTGCGCGGCAACAAAACGAGATCAGCCTCCTGCAGCGCGACCACGCCTTGGCGTGTCAAGTGGTCGGGGCAGCCGGTGCCCATGCCGATGAGGGTCAGCTCGACGCGCATGCCCCGCGCTCCGTGTCCATGCCCTCAACCGCGTCAACGGCCATTCGCCTCGACCGCCGGTGGCGCCGCTCGTAATCGGCCGCGTACAGCCGGCTGCGCCCGACCGCATCGGGATCCAGGTTGCGCCCCACCATGATGATGGCGGTGTGTAGAGGGCCTTGCCCGACCGCGGCGTCCTCGATCGTGCCCAAGGTCGCGCGTACCACACACGCGTCGGGCCACGACGCACGCCACACCACCGCCGTCGGCGCGTCAGCCCCGTAGTAGGGCAACAGCGCCCGCACCACGTCGGAAAGCGCGTGGATCGACAAGTGAATCGCCAATGTCGCCCCCGTGCGCGCAAACTGTTCCAACGACTCGGTCGTGGGCACTGGGGATGCGCGCCCTTGCAAGCGCGTGAGCACCACCGACTGACTCATGCCGGGAACCGTGAGCTCACAACCCAGCTCTGCGGCCGCGGCCGCAAACGACGGTACACCGGGCGTGATGGTGTATGGGATGCCGAGCGCCCGCAGCGCGTGAAGCTGCTCGCCCATCGCCGACCAAACCGACAGATCGCCCGAGTGCAAACGAGCCACATCCTGCCCGAGCTCGTGGGCGCGGCGTATTTCGTCGATGATGTCTTCCAGGCACAGCGCCGAGGTGTCCACAATACGTGCCCCCGGCGGGCAATGCGCCAGCACCCCCGCAGGCACCAGTGAACCCGCGTACAGGCAAACGGGACTGGCAGCGATCAAATCGCGCCCCCGCAGCGTCAACAGATCAGGCGCGCCTGGTCCCGCGCCGATGAAATGCACCGTCATGCCTCGACCTCCCACATCCATTGCATCCACGGGCGTGCCGGCTGCCAAGCGTGGCCGCCCCCCAGTGGCTGCGCCTGTGTGATCGTGAATTGCCACAGCTCGCCACCCCAGCGCGCGTGCAGCGACTGCAAGCACGCCATCGTGGCCAACGTCACCGCGTTGACCACCAAGCGACACCCCGCCGGCAAGCGCGCACGCAGCGCGTCGAACACCCCAGTATCGAACCCTCCCCCCACGAAGACCGCCTGCGGGTCCGGCAGGCGGGGTAGCGCCTCGAGTATCGATGTCGCGTGGACGTGCAAGCGCGGCTGCACACCGAGACGCTGCGCATTGAGCTGGATGTGCGCGGCACGCAACGCCTGGCGTTCAACGGCATGCGCGAGTCCGCCCGTGAGGCACCACTCGATGGCCACCGAGCCCGCGCCGGCACCCAAATCCCACAACACCTCGCCCGGTCGCGGGGCCAATGCCCGCAGCGTCAGCGCCCGCATCGGCGATTTGGTCATCACGCCATCGTGCACGAAGCACGCATCCGGCAAGCCGGGTGTCACGGGCAGACCCGCGGGACCGTCACACAGCCAAAACGCCACTGCCAACGGAGCCTGCAATTCAGGCAAACGGGGAGGCTCATGCAACACAAAGGGCACGACGCGCTCATGCGGCCCGCCCAAGCGCTGCAAGGCCCAACCCGCGCTGGCGCCGTAGCCAAGCTCGCTCGCCAGGGCCGCCAGCTCGTGCAGCTGCGCCGCGTCACGCAGCAACGCGATCAGGCGTTGCCCACGCCGCAGCCACGGTCTCGCCGTACTGCTGGGCAGGCTGTGCAAACCGAGGCACGCCGTGTCCTCGAGGCGCCATCCCAGACGCGCGGCTGCCCACGAGAAGGTGGACGGTCCCGGGTAAGCCACCCATTCGTGGGCGGGCAGATGGCGGGCGAGCGTGCCCCCTACTCCATACCAAAACGGGTCGCCCGACGCCAGCACGACCACTGGCCGACCGCGCCACGCCAACACCGGCGCGACATCGAAGGGACTGGGCCATTCCTGCCCGCGCACGCCCGCTTGCACCAGGGCCAAGTGCCGGGCGCCACCAAAAATGCGCTCGGCACGCTCGATCGCGGCTCGGCTACCATCGCTGCATCCAGCCAGCCCATGTTCGCTCACACCGATGATCGTCAACCAAGGTTCAACCATCACGCCCCGTGTCCTTTTGTTGGGTGGCACCAGCGAAGCCAGTGAGCTGGCACGCGCCCTGGCAGCAGCGAAGGTGGCGGCCGTGTTCTCGTACGCTGGCCGTACCGCACAACCGCTGCCACAGCCCCTGCCCACCCGCGTAGGCGGCTTCGGCGGGGTGGCGGGCCTGTGCGAATACCTGCGCTCGCAGCGCATCACACACGTGATCGATGCCACCCACCCCTTCGCTGCGCAAATGAGCTGGCACGCCGCACAGGCCTGCGCGGCGACCGGTGTCGCCCTGCTCGCGCTGCAGCGCCCCGCGTGGACTCGCCAAGCGCGCGACCGGTGGCAATCGGTACCCGACATCCCCGCCGCGGTGGCTGCGCTGCCGCGAGAGCCGGCGCGCATTTTTCTGGCCATCGGCCGCCAACACATTCAACCATTTCTGGAGGCGGGTCCTCACCACTGGTGGTTGCTGCGCGTGGTCGATGCGGGGCCGACGCTGCCCGCACGACAGGGCGTTGTCGTGGTCGCGCGCGGCCCGTTCACCCCAGAGGGTGACTGGGCCCTGATGCGCGATCATGGGATCACACACCTCATCGCCAAGAACGCCGGGGGGCAGGGCGGCTACGCCAAACTGGAAGCCGCTCGCCGCTTGGGCTGTACGGTCATCATGATCGAGCGGCCGCCCCAGCCCGATCGACCCGTGGTCGAGACCGTGGCCGGGGTCCTGCATTGGCTGGGCTTGACAGAGGAGGCTCATGCGGTGGTCACCTGACGAGGGGTGTAGACGAACGGCCCGACACGCTTCGTGCGCGAGCTTCCAACGATGACCAGGGTCCGCATGTCGACCATATCGGCGCTGACCTGGCACAGCGGTAACGACCGCACGGATTCCTGCGGCGTGTACACGGCACGAGCCAGCACCACCCAGCGCGCGGGCTCGCAGCGATGCTGCAACAGATCGAGCACGCGCCCGAAACCGTCGGGACGGGCGTTGGAGCGGGGGTTGTACAGCGCCAAGGCCATGTCGGTGTCGACCGCCGCGAGCACACGCCGCTCGATCAGCGGCCATGGCTTGAGGTTGTCGCTCAAATTGACCACGCAAAAGTCGTGGCCCAGAGGCGCGCCCACCCGCGCTGCCGCTGCCAACATGGCGGTCACCCCCGGCAATACCTGCACGGCGACGCGCTGCCACTGCGGGTGCTCGTCCATGACTTCGAACACCGCCGAAGCCATGGCAAAGACCCCGGGGTCGCCCGACGATACGACGACCACCTGGGAGCCAGCAGCGGCCAGCGCCAACGCCAACTGCGCTCGCTGGCGTTCCTGCCGGTTGTCTGACACGTGGGTGCGCACGCCCGAGCGCCGCGGCACGCGCTCGACGTAGGGGCCATAGCCCACGATATCGGTGGCATCGTCCAAGGCCCGCTGCACCTCGGGAGTGACCAGATCGGGCGCGCCCGGCCCCAAGCCCACAACCTTGACGTATCCGCTCATGATGCGCGCTCCTGGGGCCGACGACCCTGCCCGTGCACCAACACCAAGGCAAAGTACGGACACGCCTCGTTCGGCACCTCGGCCAAGCGCTGCACACGCTGCTGCGGCATGGTGCCGTATTCCACCAACCACGCATTCGCCAGACGCCCGGTGCGCTCCAGCGCCTGGCGGATCCGACCCAAATGCCGCCCCGTTTTCATGATGACGAGCGCGTCAGCGCGCGCCATGTGCTCGACGAGTCGCTCGACGGGCAGCGTGCCCATCAGGACGGTCAACACGTCATCGCCCCAAGTGATGGGCATCCCAGTGGCCGCCCAACACCCCACCATTCCCGGCATGCCAGGCACCACCTCGACCTCGAGACGCGCTTGCAACCGCACATACAGATGCATGAAAGAGCCGTAAAAAAAGGGGTCCCCCTCGCATAGCACCGCCACGTCATCCTCGCGTGCCATGACCGCCAAGCGCTCGCTCCAGTGGTCATAAAACCCTGCCAGTGTGTCGTTGTAGACCGCACTGTCGAACGGCAACTCCGTGGTGACCGGGTATTCCATGGGACATTGGACTGCATCGCTGCGTAACAACCCCTCGACGATGCGACGCGCCTGCCCAGGGCGTCCACGTTTGCGGAAATACGCCACCTGCCGCACGGCGCGCAAGCGCTCCCGCGCGCGAACGGACATCAGATCCGGATCGCCTGGTCCCAATCCGACCCCAATGATGCGTCCCATCACACCTCCCGCTCGCACGCCAGCGCATTGAGCGCAGCCACCGCGATGGCCGAGCCCCCAAGGCGGCCCCGCACCACGATGGCCGGTGCCACCGCCGCTTGCAGCAACGCTTCTTTCGACTCCGCCGCTCCCACAAAGCCCACCGGACAGCCAATGATGGCGCTGGGTTGGGGGCAATCGTCCTGCGCCAACATCTCCAGCAAATGAAACAACGCTGTCGGGGCATTGCCCACCACCACCACCGCCCCCATCAGATGGGGACGCCACAACTCCACCGCCGCGGCACTGCGCGTCGTGCCAAGGCGGCGGGCCAACTCGGGCACGCCGGGGTCGTGCAAGGTGCACAGAATCGGGTTGTGGGCGGGTAGCCGCTGCCGCGTGATCCCCTCACTGACCATACGGGCGTCGCACAGGATCGGCGCACCCTCCGCCAACGCACGGCGCGCCGCCTGAACGGCCCCCGGCGTAAAAACGATGGAAGAAGCCAACCCCACCCAACCGCAGGCGTGGATCATGCGCACTGCGATGGGCTCCTCGTCCGCGGCGAAGTGCGCCAGATCGGCCTCGGCCCGGATGATGGCAAATGACTGGCGATAAATCACTGCCGCGTCCCGCTCGTATGAATAGGTCACGGTTGCAACTCCCGTAACAGGAGGCCGATGTCGCGCTGGGACAAGCCTGCTTCTTTGGCGGGCGTGTCTGCCATCGCCCAGCCCAGCCACTCCAGTCCTGTCTCGCCCACACGCACCGTCCACGTCGGCCCGCGATGCGCGCAACCCTTGGCACAGCCGGTCACGTGCAAGCGGGCCCAGCCAGGCAACCACGGTGCCAAAGCCTGTGCCACATCCTGCGTCGTTCCTTGGGCATGCCCGCACCCGGGCTGGCCGGTGCAGACTGCCGTGCGCCACCGGGGATCGTCAGCGCGCCAGACCAGCGCAGACTCGTCGATGGCGGACTGTAGGCCCTCACTCAGCACGGCGCGCCACGGCGTCAGCCGCACGCCCCCCTTCGCGCCCAACGTGGATAGCGTGGCAGCCGGCAAGCGCCCCCACGCCACCCCCAACAACCAGCCGACAGCCGTGCACCCCAGTGTCGGTTCCCAGCGCGGCGCGTCGGCAACGGCGTCGCGCTGCCAGTAAGCAGGCAAGCCGCCCGCCCGCACCCAGTCAGCAACACGCTGATGCCGCCCCGCGCCGCTGTCGCTGAACAGGCGCGCCAGCTCCAAGGCGGCATGTGCCGCTTCGTCTGCCGCCACACAGCGGCCCGCCGTCGCACCGTCGGCATACACCAGCAAGGCTTCGCCACGACGCTCGATGCGGACATCCGCCGATGCTTCGCGCAAACAGGGCCGCATGCCGGTATCGACCGCAAACCCCAGTTTGGCGGGCAAAGCCACGTCTGTGGCCTCGCGCAACGCTGCGCTGAGTGCATCCGCTACCGTATGCGTCACATCGCCAGGCTGCCAAAAGGGTTGCACCAACACGTTGCGCCGTGACTCGGCAGCCGCATCGGGGTCCAACAGGCCCAGCTCATGCAGCCCCTGCTGCAACGCGGGCAAGCCCGCTTGAGACACCCCGCGCAACTGCAAATGGGCACGCTGCGTGACGGTCAACTGCGGCTGCGCCCAACGTTGCGCAAGTGCGGCCAACCCTTGGGCCTGATCGGGACTCAAATAGCCACACCATGGCTTGATGCGCACCAGCCAGCCGTCAGCGGCCAGCATGGGACGCCAAGCCCCTGGACACCAACCTTTTCGCCGGGGTTGGAGCCCGGGCGCCGACGCCTGCTCACGATGCGTGCCCATTCAACCCTCCTCCTCTGCGACCCCATAGTAGGGGCTCAGCCCCACCGTCCGGCCCACGATCAACAAGCCGGGACCCGAACCATAGCCGGGTGATGCCCGCAACAGGCGCTCCAGTGTGGTGGCGTGTATCCGTTGTCCCGGACGGGTGCCGTCGATGACCATGGCCGCTGGCGTGGTCGGCAACAGTCCGTGAGCGATCAGCTGCTGCCCGATCGCCGCCACCCGCGTAACCCCCATGTAAAAGACCAGCGTCTGCGAGCCTTGCGCCAACGAGGCCCAATCCAGCGACGCATCGTCTTGCGCCCGGTGACCAGGAAGAAAGACGCAACTCGACGCCCACTGCCGGTGGGTCAACGCAATGCCTGCGGCCGCCGCGCAGGCCACGGCGGCAGTGACACCGGGGACGATCTCGAACGGAATGCCCGCTGCCATCAGCGCTTGCATCTCCTCGCCGCCACGCCCAAAAACGAGAGGATCGCCGCCCTTGAGGCGCACCACCCGATGTCCCTGACGGGCATGCTCGATCATCAGTTCATGGATGGTGTTTTGCGGCAGGGTATGCGACCCCATGGTTTTTCCGGCGTCGATTCGTCGGGCATGGGCCGGGATCCGCGCCAGGACGTCGGCACCGATCAAGCGGTCGTGAATGACGACCGTGGCCCGGTCCAGTCGATCGATGGCGCGCAGCGTCATCAGATCGAGCGGCCCTGGCCCTGCGCCCACGATCGACACCCATCCTCGATCAATCATGGTCAGGCACCGCGATACAGACGTGGCTCGACCCAGCGGCTGCTGCTCAACCGATGCCACTGTTTGGCCAGAGCCAACACCGCCAGATCGACCACAGGCTCGAGCAATACGACCGCCATGTACGCCGCGCCAAAGCGGGCGATCTCGACGAGGTTGTCCCCAGCCAGCCCGTGCCCATAGAGGGCCCAAAAGGCGACCCATGCGACGATACCGCCCTGATAGGCAGTCGACAACTTCAGCGCCTGGGTGTAACCGATATCGACATACCGCGTCTGGGACGGGATGATGCGCTGGGCCAACGCATGGATGGCAAACAGAGGCACGAGCAGCGTGGTGACGTTCATTCCGTACTGAGGCAGATCACTTGGCGCGAAAAACAGTCCTTGAACGAGCAAGCCCCCGGCCAGGCCCAATGCGGCGGGCGCCGCCCCTAGCGTGAGCAGCAACGTACTGCCCATGATCAGGTGCACCTCTGAGACGCCGACGGGGCGGTGCGGCAGCACCTCGAAAAACGAAAACACCAGCAACGTTGCGATCACACTGCGCACGGCCAATGGCAGCCAACCGTCGCACCGGGCGGTCTCCCAGACCTGTTTGGCTGCGTAGCCGAGCGCGGCTGCAGCGGTCGCATAACTGAGCACGATTTTGGCGCCCTCTACGACTCCCGGTTCGATGTGCATGGTTTGCTCCTCCAGTTGAATGGTGCCAATGGTGGCACCGACCGATGAAAAACCGCCCCTACCCCGCCAACACGCTCGACGTCAGCCCCACCCGCGCCAGCAGCGCCTGGTCGGCCTGCACGTCCGGGTTGCCCGTGGTCAGCAAGCGGTCCCCGTAAAAAATCGAATTCGCCCCAGCCAGAAAACACAACACCTGGGTCGCGTCATCCATCTGGCGCCGCCCAGCGGACAAGCGCACCTTGGCGCGCGGCATGGTGATGCGCGCCACCGCCACCGTGCGCACGAACTCCAGCGGATCCAGATCGGGCTGCTCGGCCAGGGGGGTTCCCTGCACCCTGACCAGTTGGTTGATCGGCACCGACTCCGGGTACGGGTCGAGATTGGCCAGCTGCGCGATCAATCCCGCGCGCCCACGGCGCGACTCGCCCATGCCCACGATGCCACCGCAGCACACGTGGATGCCCGCCTCGCGCACATGCTGCAAGGTGTCGAGCCGGTCTTGGTAGTCGCGCGTGGTGATGATGTGGCCGTAGAGCTCCGGAGCCGTATCCAGGTTATGGTTGTAGTAATCCAACCCCGCGGCCTTCAACCGCTGCGCCTGGTCCGCGCTCAGCATGCCGAGCGTGCAGCACGCCTCCAGCCCTTCATCCTTGACGACTTCCACCAGCTGCACCACCTTGTCCAAATCGCGCTCGTTCGGCGCGCGCCAAGCGGCCCCCATGCAAAAGCGGGTCGCACCCGCCTGCTTGGCCGCGCGCGCCGCCGCGCGCACCTCGTCGGGCGTCATCACTTTGGTGGCCTGCACGCCCGTGGGGTGGTGCACCGATTGAGGGCAGTAGCCACAGTCCTCTGGACAGCCACCCGTCTTGATCGATAGCAGCGTCGCCAGCTCGATTTGCAGCGGGTCGTGGTACTGCCGATGCACGGTCTGCGCGCGGTACATCAGCTCGGGCAGGGGCAGATCGAGCAGTTCCAGGATCGAGTCGGTCGTCCAGCGCGGTGCTGAAGCCACGTTGGGCGCGGTAGGATCGGCCGCCGCAGAGGTCAAGAGGGATTCCATGATGTCGTTCCTGAAGAAAGAGAGCCCGGAGGGGTCGAGGATACGTCGGGGACGACGACCAGCCCGACGTCTGAGCCGACCACCCGGACGCGTTGATCGAATACCGCCTCCAGCGCCTGCTGGGTTTGTCGTGCCGCACACATACCGTGGTAACGAACGGCGCCCGCCGCCACGATCAGTAACTCATCGGCCTGCAAAGCGATCGTCAAATCATGCAACACGCTCACCACCGTGCTGCCCTGCGCGACGAGCGCGCGCACCAGCGCCACCCAATCGGCCTGGTGGGGGGGGTCGAGGTTGGCCAGTGGCTCGTCCATCAGCAACACAGAGGCTTGCACCGCCAGCAGTCGCGCCAGCAGCACGCGCTGGCGCTCGCCACCCGACAAGGTACCAAAGGCGCGCTCGCGCCATTCCCAGGCCTGGGTCTGGCGCAGGGCCGCCTCGACGGCAGCGTGGTCGGCCGGACTCGGCGGCGCGAGCCACCCCCGATGCGGCAAGCGCCCCAGCATGGCCACGTCGTAGACGGTCAGGTCGTCCGCGCCGGCGTCCACCGCCCCTCCCTGCGCCAGCCAAGCGAGGGTGCGGGCCCGCTGGCGGTGCGGCCAGTCGGCAAGTGGACGGCCCAGCAGCGACACGCGCCCCTGCACCGGCAACAACCCGGCGAGCGCCCGCAGCAGGGTCGATTTGCCCGCGCCATTCGGGCCGACGATACTGGTCCAGCAACCGGCGCGGATCGCCACGTCCACACCGTCGAGCACGCGCCGCCGGGACCGTGCGGGCCCCAGCTCGACACGAAGGCGCTGCGCCGCCAACGCCAGCACAGCAGCGTCGGTCGGGATCGGATGGAGCGCGGTCGTCATGTGGCTCACCCCGTGCGCCGATGCATCAGCCACAGCAAATAGCCCCCGCCCAGCACCGCCGTGAGCACCCCGACCGGGATCTCTTGCGGGGCCACTAAACCGCGCGCCAACAGATCGGCCACCATCAGCAGCAGCCCACCCATCAGGCTGGCCAGCGCCACCAGCCAACCGTGGGTGACCTTGACGAGCGTGCGCACCAAATGCGGCGCCGCCAACCCCACGAACGCGATCAAGCCGGTCTGCGCCACTGCGGTGCCCGTGGCCAGCGCGATGACGGCCACCAACGCCAGGCGCAGCGGCGCCAGCGGCAGGCCGAGACTCTGCGCGGTCGCTTCGCCCAACGTCAGCCCGTCGAGCACGCGCGCCAGCGCCCACGCAGCCCCGATACAGACCGTGCCCACAGCCATCATGATGGCGCAGGCAGACCAACCGACGAAGCCAGTGGAGCCGAGCAGGAACGCCTGCATGGCCTGCAGCACGTCGGGTACCAACAACGTCACGAGCGAGGTCAGCGCCCCCAACACCATGCCCACCACCACTCCTGCGAGCAGCAGGCGCAGGGTGTGCTGCACCCCGCGCGCAAGCGCCAACGTCAACAGCACCGCCGCCACCGCGCCCAAGAAGGCGGCACCCGTCAACCCCAGCCGAACGATCCACGTGGCGGCAAACGGCGACACTCCCAGTGCGGCGAGCGCCAGCGCCACCGTGAGCGACGCGCCCGCCGCGCTACCCAGCAAAAAGGGGTCGGCCAGCGGGTTGCGAAACAGCCCCTGCGCCACGGCCCCCGCCAAGCCCAGCAATGCCCCCGCCGCCCAGGCGCCCAGGGTACGCGGCGCGCGGATGTCCCATACGATTTGGGCCGCGATCGGGTCGGCCAGCATGGCCCACACCGGCTCGATGCCCGTGCTGCCCACGCCCAAGCCCAGCGTCCCCAATACGGCTGCCGCCAGCACGAGCGCCGCCGCCAGCGGCCAGCAGCGCGCCGAGCGGGGCGATGCCGCCAGGGTGGGCGACGCGAACCAAGGCGAGACGGACGGCTTCATGGTTGGACGTGCTTGCGCAGACAATCGGCCAATAGCCGCGCGCCCTCGCCCAAGCGCGGCCCGGGGCGGATGATGGTGTCGGCGTCGTCGTTGTCGAACACGCACACCCGCCGCTCGCGCACGGCGCGGATGCGCTCCCAGCCGGGCCGCTCGGTCATGCCGGGGGCGTTGCGCGCCCCGACCATGATCACGTCCGGATTGGCCCGCACCACGAACTCGGGGTTGAGCTTGGGGAACGGCCCCAGCTCCGCGGGCACGATGTTTTGCGCGCCCAGCCGCGCCAGGGTCTCGCCGATGAATGACGACGCCCCGGCTGCGTACGGCGCACGGTTGACTTCGAAATAGACTTTCGTGCGCCGCACGTTAGGCGGCAGCGACTGTGCCGCCGCCGACACGGCGGCATCGATGTGCCGCCACAGCCGCTCCGCATCCTCGGCGGGCAAGCCCAGCACGCGTGCGACCGTGCCCATGACGCGCCGCATGTCCGCGTGCGTCTTGGGCTCCAGTGCCACCACCTTCAAACCCAACGCCTCCAACCGTTCGCTGCCTCGGCTGGAGACAGCGGCCAGCACGACGTCGGGCCGCAGCGCAACGATGGCCTCGACGTTAGGGTCGATGCCACCTCCCACCCGCGGCAATGCCTGGATCGCGGCCGGCCAGTTGGAGTAGCGATCGACCCCGACCAGCCGTTGGCACTGCTGCAGCTCGCACACGGTCTCGGTCAACGACGGCAGGATCGAGACCACCCGCTGCGGCGCGGCGGGCAGCACCACGGTGCGCCCACGATCGTCGGTGACAGTGATGGGTTGCGCCCACGCCGCGCCCAGCCACCCCACCAGGCCTAGCGCGAGCGCCCACACAGGCCAACCCATGCGTCTCATGCCCCCACCTCCTTGACCACCCACGGACAGCCGGCCACCACCACGGTCACCCGCTGCGCCACAGCCGCCACGCGTTGATTCAACATGCCCAGCGCGTCGATGAAGCGCCGCACCGGCGCCTCCATCGGGATCACGCCCCAGCCGATCTCGTTGCCCACCAGCACCACCGGCCCCGGCAGGCCAGCCAGCGTCTGGCACAGCTCGTCGCAAGCGGCGGGCACGTCGGCCACCGGCGGCAGGCCCGGCGGCGGCATCGTTGCTTGGGTCAACCACATCGTCAGACAGTCCACCACGATCAGCGTGTCCGGAGCGCTGACGCGCCGCAGCGCCGCCGCCACCGCACGCGGCTCCTCCACCGTGGCCATCCCCGGCACGCGCTGCGCCCGCTCGCGCCGGTGCCG
>NZ_CALIND010000088.1:0-4164 GCF_938045175.1 uncultured Tepidimonas sp. | reverse complement strand
CAGCTCATCATCAACCGCGAGTGGGGCCTGGCCAAGAACGAAAACCCCAACCAGGGCGCCTTCATCATCGAAGAGCTGACCGAGCTGGTGGAAGAAGCGGTGCTCCAAGAGTTCGAGCGCATCGCCGAGCGCGGGGGCGTGCTGGGCGCGATGGAGACCGGCTACCAGCGCGGCAAAATCCAAGACGAGAGCATGCACTACGAGATGCTCAAGCACACCGGTGAGCTGCCCATCATCGGCGTCAACACCTTCCGTAACCCGCACGGCGATCCCATCCCCGAGGCGCTGGAGCTGGCGCGCTCGACCGAAGAAGAAAAGCAGTCGCAACTCGCGCGCCTGCGCGACTTCCACGCCCGCCACGCGCACGAAGCCCCGGCGATGCTGCAGCGCCTCAAAGACGCCGCCATCGACAACCGCAACGTGTTCGAGGTGCTGATGGACGCGGTGCGCTGCTGCTCACTGGGGCAAATCACGCAAGCCTTGTTCGAGGTGGGGGGCCAGTACCGGCGCAACATGTGAGTGTGGCGCGCAGTTTTCGCGCCTCAATCGTCGGTCACGGGCCACGCCACGCCTTGCTCGGTCAGGATGGCGTCCAGCGGCACGTCGTGCGGCTCGGGCTGCAACCACGGCACGAAGCCGTGCGCATAGGCCAGCCCGACGGTAAACGGCCGCGGCTGCAGCGAGGCCAGTGTGCGGTCGTAAAAACCCCCGCCGTACCCGAGCCGCGTGCCACCCGGCCCGTAGCCCACGCAGGGCACGAACAGCAGCGTGGGCTGCACCACCTCGGTATCCTTGGGCTTGGGGATGCCGTAGGCGTCCTCCTCCATCGGGCAGCCCGGGTACCAGACGTGAAAGCGCAGCGTGCGCGCCACCTTGTCGATGACCGGCAACCCGATGCGGCGGCGCTGCCGCGCGCGGGCGGCGTCGTCGACATCGGCCGCCTCCTGCCAGCGGTGCAGCGCGGGCAGCGGATCGAACTCCCCCTTGATCGGCCAGTACGCCCCCACCACCGTGTCGGTGCGACCCACCATCCACACCCGCATGACGCGCTGCAGCGCCTCGTTGCGCGCGAGTCGATCGGACAGCCGCAGCCGCTCGGCCACCAGACGCTGGCGCCACTGCTGCTTGCGCTGGGCAGCATCGGTGGGTTCCGACTGGCGTGAGGGGTCGATGTTGTCCATAATCGTGGGCATGGGTTCGTTTGTTGGGCGCCTCAGGGCGCGTTCGTCGAGCACTGCCGTCTGGCGCACCATCAGGGCCGTGGCGGTCAGGGCGGCTGTCATCTTACCGCTGTGGGGCAGTGGCGCGTGGGTCGCGCCAGCCATGGCGCAGTCGGCGGCCGCGCAGGCGGGCGCCGTCGGCGACGGGGCCCCGCGCGCGGCCGCGGAGCGTGCGCTCGTCGAGATGCGCGCCGCCTTCCAAAAAGGCGATGCGCAACGGCTGGCGCAGCTGCTGCCCCTGGTGCAGGGCCACCCGCTGGAGCCGCTGGCGGCGTACTGGGCGTTGCGGGCGCGGCTGGACAGTGCCAGTGCGGACGAGATCCGCGCCTTTCTGCAGCGCTGGCGCGGCACCTACTGGGAAGACCGCCTGCGCAACGACTGGCTGTTGGTGCTGGGACGGCAACAGGACTGGGCCACGCTGCTGCAAGAGGCCATCGCGTTTCGCATGAACGACGACCCCGAGGTGCGCTGCTACACGGCGCTAGCGCGCGTCGAGACAGCCCGTGCCGCCCCGAGCGAGGTGGCCGCACTGGTGCGCGAGAACTGGCTGGCGCAGCGCACCGCAGCGCCGGGATGCGCCGCCGCCGCGCAACGGCTGATCCAGGCCGGTGCATTGCCGCGCGAGGTGGCCTGGCAGCGCGCACGGTTGGGTGTGGAGGCTGGGCGAATCGGTATCGCCACCCAGGCCGTCGGGCTGCTGGACCCGCAGTGGGTCGGGCTGGTCGATCGCGCCACCCAAAACCCCCAGCGCTACCTGGACGACAAAGTCACTGCGGTGCGCGATCGCACCAAGGAGATCGTCACCCTGGCCTTGATCCGCCTCGCGACGCAGGACCCAGTGGCAGCGGCACAGGCCGCCGACGATCTGCGCTGGCGTGCCCAGCTCACCCCTGAGGAACAGGCCTGGGTGTGGGGAGTGATCGGCAAACGCGCGGCATTGCGCCTGTCGGATGAGGCGGTGCGCTACTTCGCCCGTGCCAACGACGCGCTACTGCCCGACGAGCTGCGCGCCTGGAAAGTGCGTGCCGCGCTGCGCGCGGGCGACTGGGGCATGGTGCGGCGCACCATCGAGCACATGAGCGAGGCGCAGCGCCGCGACCCCACCTGGACGTATTGGCTCGCGCGCGCCCTGCAAACCAGCCCACGCCCTGAGGACGCCGCGCAGGCCCGCGAGCTGTACGGGCGCATCGCGGGACTGGACGGCTTCTATGAAAAATTGGCGGCAGAAGCGCTGGGCCGCGACGTCGCGCTGCCGCCCGCCCCACCGCCGCCCACGCCGGCCGAGCGGGCGGCCATCCGCGCCCATGCGGGGCTGCAACGCGCGCTGCTCGCCATCGAGCTGGGCCTGCGCGCGGAGGGTGTGCGCGAGTGGAACTACGAAGTCGCCCTCCACACCCCGGGGGGGATGAGCGACCGCGAGCTGCTGGCCGCAGCCGAGTGGGCCTGCGAGCGCGGCGTCTGGGACCGGTGTATCAACACCAGCCTGCGCACGCGCGAGGTGGTCGATATCGCGCAGCGCTTTCCCATGCCGCTGCGCGAGTTGGTCGTGCCGCGTGCGCGCGAAATCGGGCTCGATCCGGCCTACGTCTATGGCCTGATCCGGCAGGAAAGCCGCTTCATCACCGACGCGCGCTCGCACGTTGGCGCCTCGGGGCTGATGCAGGTGATGCCCGCCACCGCGCGCTGGACCGCACGCAAGATCGGCCTGCGAGACTTCGAGCCGCACCAGATCACCGACCCCGACACCAACGTGCGCATCGGCACCGCGTATCTGAAGTTGGCGCTGGACGATTTCGAGGGCTCGATGGCGCTGGCCGCCGCCTCCTACAATGCGGGTCCAGGGCGCCCGCGCCAGTGGCGCCAGGGACCGGCGTTGGAGGCCTCGGTGTGGATCGAGAACATTCCGTTCGACGAAACACGCGACTATGTCAAGCGTGTGTTGTCCAACACCACGGTCTACGCTGCCATCCTGGAGCAGCGACCGCAGCGGCTGAGCAGCCGCTTGGGGCCCATCGGCCCCCGGCCGGCGACGGCGCGCGCCCCCGACACCGACCTGCCGTGACGGCGCCGACGCGGCGACGACCACGGCCATGCCCCAGTGGAGCGATGACACCATGAAACACGTGCTGGTACTCGGCGGCACCGGCTTCGTTGGCCGCCACGTTTGCGAATGGCTCAACCGCGTGGGGGTGCGCGTCACCGTCCCGACGCGCCATACCGAGCACGCCAAATCGATCCAGATGTTGCCGATGGTGGACGTGATCGTCGCCAACGTGCACGACGACCGCGAACTGGAGCGCCTGCTGCCGGGACACGACGCCGTCGTCAACCTGATCGCCATTCTGCACGGCAGTCGCCACCAGTTCGAGCAGGTGCACGTGGCGTTTCCTCAACGCCTGGCGCAAGCCATGTTGGCCGCCCAAATCCAGCGGCTTGTGCACGTCAGCGCACTGGGAGCCGACCCGCAAGGCCCGTCGCTGTACCAGCAGACCAAAGGGGCCGGTGAGGCCGCGCTGTGGTCGATGACCAGCGCGGGGCTGGCGCTGACCGTGCTGCGGCCCAGCGTCATTTTCGGGGCCGAGGATCGATTCCTGAACCTGTTTGCGCGGCTGCAACAAACCCTGCCCGTTGTGCCGCTGGCAGGCGCGCAGGCGCGCTTCCAACCCGTGTGGGTGGGCGATGTCGCCCACGCCATCGTCGAGTGCCTGCGCCGTGAGGACACCATCGGCAAGACGTTCGAATGCGTCGGCCCCGAAGTCTGGACGCTCGCGGATCTGGTGCGCTTGGCCGGACGGCTCAGCGGCCATCCGCGGCCGGTCATTCCGCTGCCGCGTGCGCTGGCGTACTTCCAGGCCCTGCTGATGGAGCTGTTGCCGGGCGAGCCGCTGCTGTCCACGGACAACCTGCGCTCGATGGAAGTGGACAACGTCGCCACCGGCACGCT
>NZ_CALIND010000087.1:0-7717 GCF_938045175.1 uncultured Tepidimonas sp. | reverse complement strand
ACCCACGGCCTTGAGCGCATCGGCCAGGCTCTTGGCCGCAAACGCGTCGCGGTTGGCCGCCAGCGCCTGCTCGGCCGTCACGATCCCCAGCGACACCAGCGTCGCCAGCGCTGTGCCGGTCTTGAGCACGGCACGTCGGTTCTGTTTCATGTTCAACTCCTTGTCAAACGAAGGTCCACGACGCGAATGCAACCGCATCACGTCACTTGTCGGGGGCACCCGCCAAAATCCACTCGGCGAGCAATTTCGCGTCATTGTCGCTCAAACCGGCTTGAGCCGGCATCGGCACCGGGCCCCACTTGCCCGCGCCGCCCTTCTTGATCGACGCCGCCAGTTCTTCGGGCTTCATGCCCTTGTACTTCTCGGCAATGGCCTTGTACGCCGGGCCGACCATTTTCTTGTCCACGGCATGGCAGCCCATGCACGCGCTCTTTTGGGCCAGCGCCTTGGCAGCGGCGGCGTCCATCGCGTGCGCGGGGACGGCCAACACCGCAACGGCGCCTGCGGCGATCGTCAGCAACGTCTGGATCTTCATCTCTCAGTCTCCTGGGTGGTGAATAGCCCGCTGCACGGGCCAGTGGGTTTGGATCGAAGGTTACAGGGTAGGTTCACTGTCTTTGCGTGAGGGGCTACTTGCGCGGTGGCTTGGTGGTGTCCCAGCCGCGCGTCGGACCAATCACTCGCTGTTGCTCGAACAGGTTACCGTGGGCATCGCGCATGTTCTCCGGCAACATCGACTTGATGTTGCCGTCGATCGGACAATCTTTCATGCATCGAGTATTGCGCACGTCGGGTTTGCCAGTGAAGGCATAGTTCGGCAACCACATCCCGTGCTCCAGCGTCATGCCGTTGCGGTTGGGCATGATCTTCTGGACTTCGGCGATATTCTGGTCGCTCAGCACGAAGTCCTCGGGCACAATGTCACCCAGGTGCAGGATGTAGGCCACGACGCCGTAGACGTCTTCGACCGACAGCGATTTGGGCGCGTTCCACGGCATGGCGCGGTTGATATAGTCCCACAGCGTCGAGATCGTGGGTACTTTCATCAGCGTGGTGCGCTGCGGGTAATGGGCCTCGGCGCGCAGATTGGCCACGCGGCCGGTTTCCATGTCTTTCTTGGTCGTGCCACCCACGATCGGCGTGAACACCTCGTTGGATTCGCCAAACTCGCCATGGCACGAGGCGCACTTGGTGTCCCACACTTCCTGCCCGTGGCGGACCGAACCCGACCCTTTGGGCAGACCCTTGAAGTCGGGGCGCACGTCGATATCCCAGGCTTTGATCTCCGCCGGTGTCGGGGCGCGCCCCAAGTTCGCCCAAGGTTGGTTGGCTTGCGCGGCACCGGCTATGCCCGCGCTCAGAAAGGCGGCCGCGATGGCCGCACGAAGGGGGGATGTCATGCGCTTCATCTTCAGTACACCTGCACGTTGGAGACTTCGCCGTTTTCCGCGACCAGCCAGCTCTGGATAGCGTTGTTGTGGTAGATCGACCGGGTACCGCGCACGGCACGCAACTGGTTGATCTTGGGCTGCACATAACCCGTGGAGTCGATCGCGCGGCTTTGCAAAATAGCCGGCTTGCCATCCCAGACCCAATCGAAGTTGAAGCGCGTGAACGCTTTGGGCAGGATGGGTTTTTCGAGCCGTGCAGGACGCCAGGTACGGCCACCATCGACCGATACGTCCACCGCTTTGATGGTGCCGCGCCCCGACCAGGCCAGCCCCGAGATGTTGTAGTAACCGCGATCCAGCAGCGTCTGACCGCCCGACGGGGTGGTGATGACGCTCTTGCATTCTTGGATACCGCTGTACTGGCGGTGCAGGCCGTTGGGCAGCAGGTCGATGTAGTGCACCGACTCGTCCTTGGTGCCCCAGGGCTTGTCGCCCACTTCGATGCGACGCAGGTATTTGACCGAGCTGACCGCCTGCACGCCCGGCACGATCAAGCGCAGCGGGTAGCCGTTCTCGGGGCGCAGCATCTCGCCGTTTTGCCCCCAAGCGACGATCACGTCGTCCATGGCGAGTTCGATGGGGATGGTGCGCGTCATCGACGAGCCGTCCGCCCCCTCGGCGAGCACATACTTGGCGCGCTTGCGGTCGATGCCGCACATGTCCAGCAGCGTCGACAGCAGCACCCCCGTCCATTCGGAGCAGCTGCACATGCCGTGCGTGTACTGCACCGTCGGCACGGCGACGTTGGCCCACTCCATCGCGGTGTTGGCGCCGCACTCCAGGAAGTGGATACGCGACACGCTGGGCAGGCGCATCAGCTCGTCCATCGTAAAGACACGCGGGCGCTTGATCAGGCCATCGTCGCCATGAATCATCAAGCGGTGACCTGAGGGGTCGATGTCCCACCAGCCTTGGTGGTGGCGCTCGAAGTGCAAGCCGCTGGGTGTGATGATGCCAAACAGCCCTTGCAACGGTGTGAAGCTAACCGACGCTTGCGACACGCGGGTCAGGCCCGGGCTCTCGCGGCGCTGCAGGTTGCTCTCCCACTTGCTGGGCATACCATAGCCTCGTGCCGCGACGGGCTGACCCAGACCCGTGGTGTGTTCGGGCAGCTTGAGGATGGCGTCCTCGCCCTCGGGAGCGGCAAGCGCTTTGCCCCCCACCACGGCCGAGGCTGCACCCGCCCCCATCGCCAACGCCTTGCCCATGAAGCTGCGTCGGGCCTTGCGGGCCTTCTCGAGCAGCTCCGGACTCAGATGATTCTCCGGCGCGGGCTGTACCCGGCCGATGACTTCACGGAGGTTGTCAGACACTGGTTTCTTCCTTTGATTCGACGGGGAATACCGACTCCAGCCCACCAGCGGTGCACCCCTGCCCCGAACCGGGGCGCACCTGCGCACGGCACACTTGCTGCGCGATCAGCCGACACAAGTCCCACTGCGGCGAGCGGGCAGCCCGGTAAAACACCCGACTGCCATCCCGACGACGCTCCAACAGACCCGCCTGGTGCAGTCGCGCCAGATGGCGCGATACATTGGGCTGCTCCAGACCCGTGATCTGCATGATGTCGTTGACGCAGCGCTCCTCGTCGCAGACCGCGTGCAGGATTCGCAACCGCGTCGGCTCCCCCAACAGACTGAAATAACGTGCGACCGACTCGTACATCGGCAGCAGCGCATCTGACGGAGAGGGCGACACCGAGGAATCCACGGCTGAAGTATATGATTGATTGCGAATATGGCGATTAGTGTAAACCCGAATGTTCGATGCCGATGAGCCGGTCTGCATCGGGACGCCAACGGTTCGACACCGTGTGCGCCCCGCGGCGCCCATCAGACGCCGTCGGTCAACCGCCCGGCGGTGAGCCGCAAGCGACGATCACAGCGCGCCGCCAGCTCCGCGTCGTGCGTCACCAGCACGAACGCCGTGCCCTGCGATCGCGCCAGTGACAACATTTGATCGAACACCGCGCTTGCCGTCTCGCGGTCCAGATTGCCCGTGGGTTCGTCGGCCAGCACGCACGCCGGCTGCGTGACCAGCGCACGCGCGATTGCCACGCGCTGGCGCTCGCCACCCGAGAGCTCGGCCGGCCGGTGCGCCAGCCGCTCGGCCAGGCCCACGCGCTCAAGCCACTGCGCCGCCTGGACGGCCGCGGCGCTGCGCGCCATGCGCCGTATCCACAGCGGCATGGCCACGTTGTCCTGGGCGCTGAACTCGGGCAACAGGTGGTGAAATTGATAAACGAACCCGAGGTGGCGATTACGCACCTGCCCCTGCCGTGCTGGCGACAGGCGGTGCAACGCCTCGCCCAGCAGGTGCACCTCGCCACTGGTGGGCGCATCCAACCCTCCCAGCAAATGCAGCAACGTGCTTTTGCCGGAACCCGAGGCCCCGACGATGGCCACCGTCTCGCCGGCGTGCACCGTCAAATCGACCCCGCGCAACACGGTCACGTCGAGCCGCCCCTCGCGAAAGCGCTTGCACACGCCGCGGGCCTGCAACACGATGGGGCGGGATTCACTCATAGCGCAGCGCCTCCGCGGGGTTGATGCGGCTGGCACGCCAGCTCGGGTAGAGCGTGGCAACGAACGCCAGCAGCAACGACACGATCGCCACCGGCACGATGTCGGCCGCCTGTGGGTCGCTCGGCATGCGGCTGATGAGGTAGATGTCCTGGGGCAGGAAGTTCACCCCCAGCAGCCGCTCCAGTGCCGGGACTAGCGTGTCGATATGGAAGGCCACGCCCAGGCCGAGTGCCAGGCCGATCGCCGTGCCCACGATGCCAACCGCTGCGCCCTGCACGACGAAGATCGCCATCACGCTCGTCGGACTCGCCCCCAGCGTGCGCAAAATGGCGATATCGGCGCGCTTGTCGGTCACGGTCATGACCAGCGTCGAGACCAGATTGAACGCTGCCACGGCGATGATGAGCGTCAGGATGATGGCCATCATGCGTTTTTCGACCTGCACCGCGGCAAACCAGGTGCGGTTGGCACGCGTCCAGTCGCGCACGACGATACCTGCGCCGAGCTCCGCCGCCAAACGCGCCTCCAGTTCGATGGCCACCTCGCGCGCCACCTGCATATCGTCCAGCCGCACGCGCACGCCCGTGGGGCCCTCGACGCGAAACAGCCGCTGCGCGTCGGCCAAGTGCACCAGCGCCAGCGTGGCGTCGTACTCATAGTGGCCTGAATCGAACAACCCCACCACCGTCATCTGCCGCAAGCGCGGCACGACGCCAGCAGGCGTCAATTCGCCCGAGGGCACCACTAGCGTTACCGCGTCGCCGGGCACCACCCCCAGCGAGCGCGCCAGCGCCGCCCCCAGCACGATGCCGAAGCGCCCCGGCTGCAGCGCCCCGAATGCGTGGGTGGCCAGATCCGCCCCCAGCGCCGTCACCGATGGCTCGAGCGCCGGGTCGATGCCGCGGATCACGACGCCCCTCATGTCCTGGCCGCGCGCGAGCAGCCCCTGCGCGGCGACGAACGGTGCGGCCGCCTGCACGCGCGGGTGCGCACGCACCTGCGCCAGTACCGCGTCGGGGTCCGCCAGCGCGTCGCCCGAGGCGGACAGCACCTCCACATGGGACAGCACCCCCAACATACGGTCGCGCACCTCTTTTTGAAAGCCATTCATCACCGACAACACGATGATGAGTGCAGCCACCCCCAGCGCGATGCCCAGCATGGAGACGGCGCTGATGAAAGAGATGAAACCATTGCGGCGGGCTCCGCGGCCGGCGCGCGTGTAGCGCCAGCCGATCACCCATTCGTACGGTAGCGGCATGGGATGTTCCAAGATCAGCCCCGATTGTGCCGCAGCGCTTGCGCCACAATCGGGCCATGCCCGAGGTTCGTCACTGGATCATCGCCTACGCCGCCCCCCCCGACGGTACCGACATGCCCATCCCGCCGCTGCCAGCACTGCAGCGCTGGCTGGCGCGCGCCGTCCCGCACGCCTCTTACGACGGCGACCCCTGGAGCCTGACGCCCCCGCACGAACACGCGCTGGCGCGCGCGCTCGGCTGGTCCATCGAGGATGGACGCCTGCCTTGGGCCGCCTGGCACGCCGGGCGCGCGGGCGTCGCCTGCGCCTGGCTGTGGCCGTGTGCGTGGCAGGCAGGGCTCGACCATATCACCCTCATCCCGCCGCAGGCGCTCGATCTGCGTCCAGACGAAGCCGTGGCCCTGAAAGCGGCGTTTTCCCCCTACGCGGCGGAGGACGGCATCGCGCTCGACGATGACGGCAGCCCCGGGCGCTGGCTTGCCGAAGGCGACCTGTTCGACGGCTGGACGGGTGCCAGCCTGGACCGCGTGGCGCACCGCCGCGCCGATGTCTGGTGGCGCGACGCGGGCTCGCAACCCAGCGCACGGACGCTGCTGCGTCTGCTCAACGAGGCGCAAATGCTCTTTCACGACCACCCGGTGAATGCGGCGCGGGTGGCGCGCGGTGCGCTGCCGATCAACGGCCTGTGGATCAGCGGCGCTGGGCGCTGGCGTGGCGACGGACCGCGCCCCGCCGAGGCGAGCGTGCAACTGATCGACGCGCTGGTCGAACCCGCCACGCGCAGCGATGCGCCGGGCTGGGCCGCCGGCTGGCAGGCGTTGGAGCCCGAGCTGGCGAATTGGATGGCCGCGGCCGACGCCGATGGGCAGCCGCGCTGGCTGACGCTGTGCGGCGAGCGCGGCTGGCGCACCTGGCGGCTGGACCCCGGCGCCGACCCCGCGCCGTGCCCGCGGCGAGGCTGGCGCGACTGGTGGCAGCGGCTGTACGGTCGGCCAGCGACGCCGGCTGCGGCCGTGCTCGACTGGTGGAGCGGACTGTGAATATCACGGCGCGCGACATCCCACCGCGAGCCGCCTGGGCACTGGAGCAAGCGGGTACCCATCCGTTGCTCGCGCGGCTGTTTGCGGCGCGCGGCGTGCAACAGCCCGAGGAGGTGGACGACGACCTGGCACTGCTGCCCGCGCCCGATCAACTGCTGGGTGCCCGCGCGGCCGGCGAGCTGCTCGCCGATGCGCTGCAGCAGGGGCTGACCATCGGCATCGTGGCTGACTACGACTGCGACGGCGCCACCGCCTGCGCGACCGCATGGCGCGGCCTGCGCCTGCTGGGCGCGCCGCTGGGCTGGGACCGGGTACGCTATTTGGTGCCGGACCGCGTGCGCGATGGCTACGGACTGACCCCCACGCTGGCCGAGCGCGTGCGCGCGATGGGCGCCGACATCTTGCTGACGGTGGACAACGGTATCGCCAGCCTGGATGGCGTGGCGCACGCCCGGGCGCTGGGGATGCAAGTGCTCATCACCGACCATCACCTGCCGCTGGTGGTGGACGGTGAGGTGCGCTTACCGACGGATGCCGTCATCGTCAACCCCAACCAGCCCGGCTGCCCCTTCCCTAGCAAGGCGCTGGCGGGCGTGGGTGTGATGTTTTATGTGCTGTTGGCGCTGCGCGCCGAGCTGCGCCGGCGCGGGGTTTTCGGTCCGCGTGACCAGCCGCGCCTCGACGGTCTGCTGCCCCTCGTGGCGCTGGGCACGGTGGCCGACGTGGTACGGCTGGACGCGCACAACCGGCGCCTGGTGGCACAAGGGTTGCGCCGCATTCGCGCGGGCGCCCTACCACCCGGCATGGGCGCGTTACTGGCCGCGGCCGGGCGCAGCGCCGCACGCGCCACCACCTTTGACCTGAGTTTTGCGCTGGCGCCGCGCCTCAACGCCGCCGGGCGTCTGAGCGACATGGGGCTGGGCATCGAATGCCTGATCACCGACGACCCGCAGCGCGCGCACGAGCTGGCGCAAACGCTCGATGGCATCAACCGCGAGCGACGCCAGGTCGAATTCGCCATGCGCGAGCAGGCGCTGCTGAGCATGGCCGAGCGCCACGGCGCCGACCTCGACCCCGACACCGCGCCGCCCGCGCTCACCGTCTTCGACCCCTCGTTTCACGAGGGGGTGGTTGGCATCGTCGCCGCGCGTCTGAAAGACCGGCTGCACCGACCGGTATTCGTTTTCGCTGCGGCGCAGAGCGACGACGGCCTGCCCTGTCTGAAAGGGTCCGGTCGCTCGATCCCGGGCTTTCACCTGCGCGACGCACTGGACTGGATCGCCAAGCGCCAACCCGGACTCCTGCTGCGCTTTGGGGGCCACGCGATGGCGGCTGGCTGCACCCTGCCGGCGGACGGCCTGCCCGCATTCGAAGCCGCACTCCAGGCCGTGGCCCGCGACTGGCTCGACGCCGCGACACTGCAGCGCCAGCTCGACACCG